>JBAPSR010000270.1:0-3629 GCA_049281755.1 Binataceae bacterium (SeqCode) | reverse complement strand
CCCGATCGAGGCCAAGTGCGATCCGGACGCGCCCGAAATCCCCGAAGACGACTACTGGCGGATCGCCAAGAAGGTCCAGGCCGCCGGGATGTGGTGCATGGGCGCGCCCAAAGACTACGGCGGCCAGAGTCTGAACACGTTCGAGATGTGCGTGCTGACCGAAGAGATGGCGCAGCATCGCATGGGACTCTACAACCCGGGCGCGGGAGTGTTCGGGCGCACGCCGCCGCCGGTCATCTGGGCGGGGAATAAAGATCAGATCGAAAAATACGCGGGCGGATCGATCAAGAACGCGTGGCACACCTTCTATGCGGTCACGGAACCTTCCGGCGGCTCCGACCCCGCAGGCGCGATTCAATGCCGCGCGGTGCGTAAAGGCGATACTTACATCATCAACGGCACCAAGATTTTTATTTCGCACGCGCACGAGGCGGAGTGGGGCGTAGTGTTCACTCGCACCGATCCCAAGGCGGGCCGCGAGGGAATTACCGCGTTCATCATCAATAAGGGCCAGCCCGGTTTTACGGCGCGGCCGATCCGGACTCTGCGCACTTCGGCGATTCCCAACGAAGTCTCGTTCGAGGATTGCGTCGTGCCCGTCGAGCAGCGACTAGGAGAAGAGGGCAAGGGCCTGAGTCTCGCGCTGGGCCTGCTGACGCGCCTGCGCTTTCCGTATTCGGCGTGCAATATAGGAGTGGGGGTCGCCGCGCTTAAGATGGCGATCGAGCATTCCAAGACTCGCAGCACCTTCGGCGAGTTGCTCTCGAAGCGGCAGGCGATCCAGTGGATGCTCGCCGACTCGGAGGTCGAGCTCCGCGCGGCCAGGTGGCTCACCTGGGACGGCGCATGGAAGGCTGGCCGTGGCGAGGACTTCCGCACCGAGGCGTCGATCGCAAAACTCTATTCGAGCGAAGTGTTGGGGCGCGTGATCGATCGCGCGGTGCAGATTCACGGCGGCTACGGCGTGAGCAAGGAATTTCCGCTCGAACGATGGTATCGCGAGGCGCGCATCCGGCGTATCGGCGAAGGGCCCTCCGAGGTGCATCGGATGGTCATCGCGCGCACGCTGCTCCGCTAGGACGTATTAGGATGGCAGCTACGGACAAGACTCTTCCGCTCGACGGAATTCGCGTAATCGATTTCGGCCAGGTGTACGCCGCGCCGTACTGCACCATGCAGCTGGCTTACCTGGGCGCCGAGGTTATCAAGATTGAGCCGCCCACGACCGGCGAGGTTCTGCGCCGTCCCGATTCTCCCGGCGGCGTCGGCTACTCGTTTCTGATGCTCAATGCGCAGAAAAAGTCCGTCACGCTCAATCTCAAAAAGAAGCGTGCGCAGGAGATCGCGCTCGAACTCCTGGAAGACGCCGACGTATTGGTCGAAAATTATCTTGACGGTGTGATGGCATCGTTCGGTCTCGCGTATGAGCAGATCAAGGATCGCTGTGCGCGCCTGATTTACGCCTCTGGAAAAGGCTACGGCTCGGACAGCCGATGGGCGAAGCTCGGCTCGATGGACAATACCATCCAGGCGTCGTCAGGCTTTATCAGCATCACCGGATTTCCTGATGCCAAGGTGAAAACCTCGGCGACTTTTATCGACATGGGCACCGGCAGTCACCTGGTGAGCGGAATTCTCGCGGCGCTCATTCAGCGCGGCAAAACCGGACGCGGTCAGAAGGTGGAAGTCGCGATGCTCGATGTCGCGATTCCGGCTCTGACCAGTGCGTCCGCGCCGGCCCTGCAGGGGATGAAGTTCAAGCGCCTGGGAAATCGCCATTGGGGCGCGTGTCCGACCAACATCTATCCCTCTATTGACGGCGAGATTCTGATTTTTTGCCTGACCGAAGCTCACTGGCGCACGATCGCGAGGCTCATGGGCCGCGAGGATCTGATCGCCGACCCGCGCTACGCAAATCACGGAACCCGCCTGCGAATCGCCGACGAGGTTGACGCTCTGGTTGGTGGATGGACCGCGAAGCACGAGCGCGACGCGCTGGTCATGATTCTGATCGAAGCGGGCGTGCCGTGTGCTCCCGTGCGCAACGTCGAGGAAGTGATTGCCGATCCTGAAACCGCGATGCGCGGGATGCTGGTCGACAGCAACTATCCCACTCGCGGCGCGATTCGCGTCTGCGGCTCACCGGTGAAGCTCTCCGACGCTCCTCAGCCCAAGAGCGATAGCCTGCGCCGCCCCCCGCAGCTGGGGGAGCATACGGCGGAGGTGCTTGAGGCCATAGGCATCAGTGCGCAGGAGATAGCGCAGTTGCGCGTCGCCGGAGTGATCTGACCCGCGGCGCAGACTTGTCGGTCGTTCGTGCGATTATTCATTCCCTGCACGGCAACTATCAGTATAGTTCGTCAATATCGGTCCAAGGCGCGAAATCCCCCTGCGCTGACATTCCGCAAGGTGGCTATCATAGCTCGCTGTCACAGAACATAGCTCCTTGTGGATTTCTGGTCTCGTCCATGATTTTCCTGTAGATAAGAAGCATGGCGAATCAAAGGGGGATGCGCCATGCCGACGGTCGGGAGGTTATTGCTCTCGGGCCGGCGGCATCAGAGCGCGCTGAACTTGAGCTTGCGCCGCGCGAGCATAACGTCGCCTCATTCGTGATGACGCGCGCGGCGGAGCGCTCGTGGGAGATTCTTAATCGCTCGATCGCCGGCCCGCACGGCGCGATGTTCTGGATTGTCGGCCCTGCGGGATGCGGTAAAACTCATTTCCTCAACTACGTGCTTGCGCTGGAAAGCCGCGCGGCCACTCCCAGCGTCGAGCCGGGGCGCCATCTGGTCTGCGGGTTCGAGCTGGCCGGCAGAATTCTCAGTACCGAGATCGAGGCATACCTGCTCGAGACAGTCGCCGAACAAATTGGCGCGGAGCGCGAGAGCCTGGCGCTATGGCGCGGGCTCGGTGGTGCGGACGCAGTTTCGCTCGCGATGGAACATGCGCGGCGCACGGGAGTGCGCGCGTTGACGATCGCGATCGATTTCAGCGCCTCGGACGCTGAGCCGGGCGCGGCGTATTTCCGCGCGCTCGCGATCCTTGCGCGCACCTGCCCGATTATGCGGCTCACCATAATCGGAGCCAGCCGCACTTCCGCGCCCGACGGCGCGATCGCTCTGGCGGTGGCGCCCGAGAATCGCGACGAGCTGATGCGAGTCGCGATAACGCGAGCGCGCGCGGTCCGTGAGGATGTTCAGGGATCGCGAGAGGACGTTCAAGAATTGATTCACGAACTTTATGCAGGCATGGATCTGCTTGGCTTCGATCCGTCGGCGATTTTTCCGTTTCATCCGCTGACAGTTCGCGCGCTGGGCGCGCTCGCGGAGCCGCCTGGAACGGTCGGTATCGCGGCGCGATTGGCGCGCGAGGCGATTGCCTCGGAGCTCGAAGGCGGCGCCGCCGCGCATACACGTCTTATCTACTGCGCCGATCTGATGGAGAGCGCCGCGATCAAGCGCCGCGTCGAGGCGCGCCTGGGCGATGCGGGCCGCGCCGCGCTCAGGACGGCGACGGAGGCGCTGGCGGCGTTTCATGGCAACGAGCGGATGCTGGCGCGCGAACTGGTGCATACGGTTGCGGTCGAATACGCGCTCGGCAACGCCGGGCCGCTCCCACTCGCGGAA
>JBAPSR010000269.1:0-2218 GCA_049281755.1 Binataceae bacterium (SeqCode) | reverse complement strand
CGCAAATCCGCGAAACGAAACTCGCACACCTCATCCCCAAACTCTTTCGCCTCCTCTTCGCTAGCACCCATAAAACGCCTCTCGAAATCCTCAACCGCGTCCAGCGAAGGCGGGCTCGAGGCGAGATTGTGAGCGGCGTTCACGGACCAATCCGCTGACGCGAGGGCGGGCGGAGCCGCCCATAGCGGCGACGCGAACACAAGGCACAGAGAAACACCCAACGTGATCGAGACCCGACGCTTCAACTCTTCTCGAATCAGTCTCCCGTGCCCGTGAGCGTTACCGTCTGTGGAGAATGGATTCGGGGTTCTACCAGCCAAACGACGCCCCCCCCGGTATCATTCTGCGATAGTATTCAGCGGGATCCTCTCCCCTGGAAGCCGCTCCTTTGGCAATAGCCGCCACCCGCGAATCCGCGTCGTTGCTTAGCGTCTTCAGATCAGCCTTGGCTTCCGGGCTTCCAAAGTAGGAAAAAATAGCAGCGGCGAGTATGCGCTTGTGCGGATCGGTGCTTTCAGAGTCCTTGACCGCAGCGCTCATGGTTAAGTCTGAATCGATGCCAAGGAATGCCTCGGTCTTTGCCGCTTGAATTCTCGCGCAGGGATAGTCCCGCCGAGTCAGATTGAGATTAGCTTTCGGTGTTGGAGTAGGGGCGGCAATTTTTGGTAGCGACCACTGCAGAGCGGATCCCTCTGAGGCTTCAGCACCAGAGGCGGAAAACGCCTCAGCCACAATCCTGGCGCGACCAACCGCCGGCGCAGGATTGGCCGTCTGAGCGGATGCCGACTCCAATTCCGAGGAATACGCAGCTAGCCGCGCATCCACCGACTTGAGGTAGTTCCGGTAATAGTCTTTGTACCGATGACTTACCTCCGAATAGCCGTTCCCTGACCAGGCGAAAATAAGAGGCCATTGCGCGTCGCATCCGAGCCCGTTCCGGTTCAGCTCGCTCCAGAGAACCAGCTCCTGCCTGCCGTCATGATTGATATCCAGCACGCTATTGACAAGATCTTGCCCGAATGCGCGGTCCGTTTCGTAAAGTTCGAACCCTTTTTGGGTCCTGTCGAAAATGAAGAATTCATTGCATTCCGGTAGTTGCCGACCTTGGGGGTTAACCGTCATGATCAAAGAGAGATTCCCGGAGTTCCGCAAATCGGCGAAACGAAACTCACACACCCTAGGTGCAAACTCGTCGCTAATGCCATAAGCACGATCATAGAAATCCTGTACAGCGTCCAACGAAGGCGGATTCGAGGCGAGATTGTGAGTGGCGTTCACGGACCAATCGGCTGGCGCAAGGGCGGGGGGGGCACTCCCGGCATTAGCCCGGATCGGTATTGAGAGTGACAAGGCCAAAGAAAACGTAACCGCGATGAGCATTTTGTTGTTCATGGCTTAAGGTTGGTAGCACGGAGCTGGTACACCCAGTAAAGCAGCGATTCGGACGGAAACGAAGGTTAGCGAACATGGGTTCTCCGCATAGGTCCGTAAATGCAGTCTCACCTTCTGGTTGTAATTTTCTTGCCAAGGCAAGAACCGTTTCGGTCGACGGCGAAATTTTGGCGAGACTGCGCGGCGCGTTCACCGACCAGTCGATGGTTGCCAAGTCCATTGTTGGATCGGCATCGGCGGATGCTGCGAACAGCAGAAGAACAGCGAGTCCACAAACCACTGAAATAATTCTATTCATACCGTCCTCCAGCTCAAATCAAGTAATATTAACTACAGAACGATGGAATCGGAGTACAGAACGATGGACTGATTTCAGCGTAGCTATAGACGCTGCATTCGGGCTTTTAGTGCTTGGGCTGGTCTCTGCCACAAATTGCCGCTCCTACTCCAACACCGCGAAGCGATCAGCGCGAATAGCCCGCAATGGTTGCATTAGTCGCTTCGCGGAGACTCTTCGCGGAGCCTGCCCTTTGAACGGAGGCTATCGCGCCCGTCCCTCTACATCATCCTGAGCGGAGGCCATAGCGCCCGCCCCCCTTTGTCATCCCGAGCGGAGGCCGTTGCAGCCGCCCCCCTTTGTCATCCCGAACGGAGGCCGTTGCGCCCGTTCCCCTTGTCATCCTGAGCTGAGGCCGCTGCGGCCGCCCCCTGTGTCATCCTGAGCCGAGGCCGCTGCGGCCGCCCCTGTGTCATCCTGAGCCGAGGCCGCTGCGGCCGTCCCCTTGTGTCATCCTGAGCGGAGGCCGTTGCGGCCGGAGTCGAAGGA
>JBAPSR010000268.1:0-5610 GCA_049281755.1 Binataceae bacterium (SeqCode) | reverse complement strand
GTCAGAGACTTGTCCAAGATCGATCGAGTGCTCGGGAAGAACGGAACGTATGCGTACGACTCGCACCGCTCCACAGTGCCCGCGCGCAGGCATACCGCGCCATTCGGACGCAGCACGCGGCGGCACTCCTGCGCGACGCGGTCAGGATGCGCAAAGTGGTGGAAGACCATCGACATGAACGCCAGATCCATCGACCCGTCGCCAAGCGGCAGTCCTTCTCCCGACGCCTGCTCGTACCGCACGCGCGGCGATACTTTCTTGCGCGCCTGCGCGAGCATCTTTTCCGACGGATCGAGCGCGACCACGCGCGCATCGAAATGGTTCGCGAGTGCCGCGGAGTAGCGGCCGGTGCCGCAGCCGATATCAACGATGTCCGAAACGGTTCCCTGGGGAACCCATCGAGAAATCACTTCGAGCCAAAAAGCCAACACCTCGGGCGGATAGCTGCGCCCCGCGTCGTACGCCGCCGGCATCCTGGTCTTGTCGTAATCCATCGCGCTTTCACGCCTTCGCGCAGATGAAGATCGACGCGCGTGCGCCGAGGATCGCGATCTGTATCGCCTTCTCGATCCGGATGCGGCGGCGCGCCGCGAGCTCGCGCATCAGCGTCCACTCGGCCGAGAGCAGGACCATCCGGCCGCCCGGAGCGAGCACTCGATTGAATTCGGCGATCCACGCCGGATAGAGCTTGCGGTTCTCGCCATGCGTGCCGTAGCGGATTCCCCACGGCAGGTTGGTGACGATTTTGGTGACGCTCGAATCGCCCAGCGGCAGCGCCGCGGCGTCCCATCCTTCCAGGCGGATCGGCTTGTAACGCGGGCCGACGTTCAGACGCGAGGCTGCCAGCGCCTCACTGTCGCGATCGCTGCCGATAAGTTCCGCGTAGCGTCCCAGACCGGCGCGCTCGATCAATATCGTGCCCGCGCCGCAAAACGGATCGAGTACGACGTCGCGCTCGTCCACGCCCGAGAGCCATCCAAGCGCCGCCGCAGCCGCCGGACGCAGCGACGCGGGGCGATGCGCCACTTTGTAGTCGCGATGCCGCATTGCCTCGCTCGAGAGCCGGATCGCCAGCAGCAGCTCGGATTCGAACATCGTGGCCCAGAACTCGACGTCGGCCTCATTGTCGTCGTGGCGCCAGGTATGGTCGGTGCGCTCGGAGATTCCGCGTTCCACCGCGTGCTGCAGATCGACCCGGCGAAACTCATGCTCTCCTGCCTGCCGCGCGACCACGCGGTAGCGCAGCCGCCGCCCTCCGCGCGCCTTGGGGTCGAAGCGCACGCGTGCGAGTATTCCCGCTTCGACCAGAGGAGCGTCGCGCGCCGCCGCGCGAATCCGATCCGGCGTGACGGCTTCAGGATCGGGCCCCGCGCGGTAGCCGACCAGCGCGAAGATGTCCTCGGCGCATCGCAGGCGCACCAGCACGGAAGGATCCGGTGCCGAGAAAATCGTCATTCCACAGCGCTCCGGCACGATCCGCTGTCCAACTTCGCGGGCGCGCGGCACTCGCGCGAGGATTTCGCTGGTCGCGATCGCTTCGAACCCGGGCTGAGTCTGAGCGATGTATTGATTTGGCCCGAAGTGCAGCGCTTGCGGCGCGGGACGCGGCGCGCGTTTTTCTCGGACCTGACGTTCAAACCGGTTCACGGCTTTCCTTGAGCCGCGTTCGGCTGTGGGCGGCTGCTACTTGGTGCGCGACAGATACTCGTGGTTCTCGACGTTGATCGTGATGGTGTCGCCGGTATTCACGAAGTGCGGCACCTGGATCACCATCCCGGTCTCGAGCGTCGCGTTTTTGAGCGTGTTGGTCACCGCGGCGTTGCGATTGCCCGGCTCGGTCTCGATCACCTTTAGCGTGACGGTCTTCGGCAGCGTTACGTTGAGCGGAGTGGCCTCATGGAATTCGACCTCGACTTCCAGGTTGGGCGTAAGAAAGCCGGCCACGTCCTCGATCAGTTCCTTCGGAATCGTGATCTGATCGTAGGTCTCGGTGTTCATGAAATGGTAGTCGTCGCCGTCCTGGTAGAGGAACTGCATCTTGAGCTGGGACAGGATGATGCGCTCGACTCGATCTTCAGAGCGGAAGCGGTTTTCGGTCTGCGAACCGGTTTTGATGTTGCGCAGCTTGGTCTGGACCATCCCGCGCCAGTTGCCCGGCGTGATGTGCGTGATCGTCATCACGCGCCAAAGATCCTTGTTGTACTCGACCACCATCCCGGCGCGCAGCTGCGTCGCTTGAATCAACATTGTAGGTGCACTCTCGACTCGAAGATTAAGAAAGAAAACTTATCCAACGCGGACAATCGGAGCAAGGATGCGCGGCGCGCTATGGGATCAGGCGGCGATACCATGGGGTTGACGGCGCCACGTAGCCCGGAGGATAGCCGTAGCCCGGCGCGGGATAGCCGTAGCCGGGCGCGCCGTAGCCCGGAGGATAGCCGCCCGGATACACCGGTGCGCCGTAGGGACTTCGATACGCGTACGGCGATCCGTAGCCATAGGGGGTCATGCCGGGAACCATGCCTGGCGGCCCGCTCGCGGTGCTCATGCCGTCGCTGTTCGCATCGACCGACGCCTCGACGAAATTGCTGCCCAATCCGTATGCGCGAATCGAGGCTTGCTGCCCCGGCGCCATCTGGAAGACCACGTCGAAGGAGTTGTAGGCGCCCCCACTGATCGGAATCGCCTTCATCATGCGGCCGTTCTCATACACGCCGGCGCGACGCACTCCCGCGCCGGAGATCTGTCCAACTACTTCGTAACTGCCCGGCTGCGACGGCGACGGCATCACGCCGAGCACGTTTATCTGAACGTTGGTCAGTGGACCCTCGACTCCTCCCGGCAGCCTGCGTCCGGGCGCGCCGGTCGCATCGTCGGAGCCGTCCGCGCGCGGAATCTCTTCGGTGTTGTTGCGCGTCGGAGGAATTGCGGCCGGCTCGGCTGAGGCAACTGCCTCGGAATCGAGTTCGCCGCCGCCAAGCTCGATCATCTTTTCACGGCCGTCGCTCGAATGCGTCAGCGCGGCCGCATCCGGCGCGAGCTGGGCGCGCGCAACGCGTCCGAGCGCGTCGGTCACTTCGAGGGTTTGCGAGGTCGACGGATCCTGCAGTCCGAAATCGAAGTTCACGCGCTGCTCGCCGCTCACGTCGCTGACCGTGATATTCTTAACCTGCGTCGAGCCGTCGAAAATTCCCGCCGAACGGAGATTAGTTCCCTCGAAGAATCCGCGCACCCGCACTCCGCCGCCCGAGAACGATCGCGAGCTGATCACGACCTGCGGAGCTTTCGGAGCTTCCGGCGGCAGACTCGCCGAGGGAGTCAGAGGACTTGAGGCCGGCGGCGCGCTGGTCGCGACCGGTCCCGCGACCGGCGTCACCTGCGCTTCGAGCGCCGCGATTTTTCCCTTGATTGCATTCCACTGCGGCAGTTCCGGCGCCCCTTTGGCCGCGCGCGCCGCGTCGATTTGACCCCGATCCTTCACCACCGCCGCCATCGCATGGCCCGCCGCCACGCGGTCGCTTTTGTCCAGCGCGCCGCTGAGCGACTGCGCGTCGCTGGCGAGGCTCGCCACCGGGGCCAGCATCGCACCTGCTTTCGCATCCGCGTCGATCGAGTTGAGCATCGCAAAGGCTGCGTCGCTGAGGCTCGCCGCTACTGCCTGCGGGGTATCGGCGCGCGCGGCGACCGGAGCGAACGCCGCGAGCATCAGCGCCAGCATCGCCGCGGTCGTTCGGACCGTCCGCGCCCAGATCGTTTCGCGCAGAGACAGAAAATTCCGTACGGTTCGCATCGCCCCCGCGACTCACCTCAGGAAGATTGTTTGTACCGATCCGTGGTCTGCTTGATCTGCCGGGCGAGCTTCAAGAACAGCTCGCCTTCGTTGTAAATGAAGAGCGCAAGCGCACCTGCCACCCCAATAATCAGTCCTAGAAGAAACGCACCCATCTTCGGCTCCTCAAGACACGACTATAGTCCAACTTGCATCCATAAAAGAAACCAGATTTTACGCCTCGGCCGGTCTCTGCCCTCTCGGGTTGTGGCGCCGTGCAGTGATCTGTTAGTAAAATCCTGCTTGATACTCGTGATCCGACGCCGTCTGTATCGTGGGACATCCTGACATCAATGCTGCGGTTTTGCCGCAGGCGCTCTCTGCCTCCGGCGATTACCGCGTGCTGCGCGATGGCGCAGGCGCTATCGCGCTTGGCGAGCGCACCGTTGTGCGTGTGACCGGTGACGATCGCGTATCGTTCCTGCACGGGATGAGCAGCAACGATATCAAGCAGGCAATCGCTGATGCGATCGTGCCGGCGCTGTTCCTGACCGAGCATGCGCATCTGATCGCGGACTTCTTCGCGTGGATCGAACCCGATGCGATCCTTATCGACATAGACACCGCGCTATGGACGCGCGCGCGCGCGCACCTGGAAAAGCTGCTGGTCGCCGACGACGTCGAGTTCGAGGAGCTGACCGCGCTTGCTGTGATCGATGTCGAAGGTCCGCGCGCCGCCGATGCGGTTCGCGCTGTCGCCGGCGATGGGGCCGCCGCTCTCGGCGAATGGACGCTGGTC
The DNA here is from genome assembly GCA_049281755.1 of Binataceae bacterium (SeqCode). Classification (GTDB taxonomy): domain Bacteria; phylum Desulfobacterota; class Binatia; order Binatales; family Binataceae; genus JBARDN01. The sequence continues at coordinate 1,042 of JBAPSR010000268.1, read as the reverse complement.
CGCGCCGACGACCTGACGGTCGGCAATCTGCCACGTCTGGGATCGAGCGCGTTTACGATTCTGGCTCCGGCCGAAAAATCCGTGTCGATTCTCGCGCAGATAACCGCGCTCGGCGCGGATTTTCGCGCGGTCGGCGCCGACGCGCTCGAGATCATTCGGGTCGAGAACGGCCTTGCGCTGGCGGGCGTCGATACCGGCGAGAAAACCATCGCGCTCGAGGCGCGGCTTGAGCGCGCGATCTCGCTGCGCAAGGGGTGCTACGTCGGCCAGGAGACGATCGAGCGCGCAACCGCTCGTGGAGGGATGCGCAAGCGTCTGTTCGGTCTGCGAATCCAGGGGGCGCGCGCTCCGCAGCCGGGATCGCCGGTGATGCTCGCGGGCAAGGAAGTGGGGCGCATCACCAGCGTGGTGCACTCGCCAAAGCTTGGCGTAGTCGGCCTTGCGATCCTGAATCAGAGCGCGTGGGACGGTGCGTCGGAGCTCTCGATTGCCGATCCGGCCGGCGAAATCATCGCGCTGGTAAGCGAGATTCCTTTCCATTGATGGTTACAATCATTAAAGCAGTACTTTAAGTTTGAGCCGGCCGCGGCCGGCGTTCGGCAATAAGCAAAGGAGCTAGCAACAATGGCGAACACTCTGGGCAAACGTTACCAGTGCGAAAAGTGCGGCACCGAGGTTTTGTGCAACAAGGCGGGTCCGGGCGAGCTCGAATGCTGCGACCTGCAGATGAAGATCAAAGAGGCCAAGCCGCTTCCTTCCTCCGACTAGGCACCGCGCGCGCCGCACCGGATCGAAGTGGCAGCCAGCTCCGCAAAGGCCGATCTCGTCCTGCATCAGGGCGTGATTTTTGGGCATCGCGATAGCGACTCGGTCGCGGTCAGCGGCGGGCGGATCGTTAGCCACGGCCCTTATTCCGAGCTCAAGGCGCTGGTCGGCCCGCGTACGCATCTGATCAAGCTCGGCGGGCGAACGCTCGCGCCCGGCTTCGTCGATGCGCACCTGCATTTTCTCGAAGCCGCTTCCGCGGTCACCGGGCTCGCGG
>JBAPSR010000267.1:0-4939 GCA_049281755.1 Binataceae bacterium (SeqCode) | reverse complement strand
CCCCGGAACCGAGCAGGTCGCCGCGGGCTATCTGCTGTACGGACCCGGCACCCAACTGGTTTTTACGGCCGGAGCGGGTGTTGATATTTTCACGCTGGATCATCGCAGCGGCGAATTCGTGCTGTTTCGTGAAGGGCACAAAATGCCAGCCCGCGGCGGAGCATACTCGGTCAACCAGGGCAACCTCGGCAAGTTTCATCCGGGCGCGCGCAAGTTCGTCGAGCATCTGACCAGCCGCAAGGATAAATCGACCTCGTATTCGCTGCGCTACACGGGCGCCTTCGCCGCCGACTTCCATCGATGCCTTCTCGAAGGCGGACTCTATCTTTATCCGGGCGAGGTTACGCCCGACGGAAACACCAAGGGCAAGCTGCGCCTGATGTACGAGCTTGCGCCGATGGCGATGATCGCGGAGCAGGCGGGCGGCAAAGCCTCGAACGGCAGCGCGCGGATTCTCGACGTGATGCCGACGGCGCTCCACGAGCGCCAGCCGATCTACATCGGCAGTGCGGTCGAAGTGGATCTGGCGGAAAAGATGCAAGTCGAAGGCTGACGAGAGGCCGAAGCTCGTTCCAACGTCGCACTCTTCGGTCTCTTGAGAGTATGTAAAGGGGAGAAGATCAATGAACGAGACTCGTTTATCTCGGGGAACACGATTTGCGCTGCGCCTCAGTGGAGACTTCAGCAACGCTGTTGATGTAAACCTCCGATGAACGCTGCCAAAGCGCGCCTTACGCAAACCTTTAAATTCTTAAAAGAGCTGAACGATCTGCGGAATCCGGTTCCGCGTGATCTGTCTAGCTACGGAAAGTTGTTCTGGATCGATGACTGGCCGATCCACCCTCTTATCGAGGTGCAGCGCGGAGATCGTAGTGAGGAGGATGACGAAAGCAACGATGCGGAGATGGAGCCTCTAATTCGCATCCGCCGTGCAAACCTAACGCCATGTCCAAAGCCGCCCGAAATGCTCGATGACTGGTTGAAACCAGGATGGCAGTCCGTTGAAGCAGAACCAGACGTACTCACGTCCCGTAACTCAGAGGACAAAGAGAGGGGCAGTACTACCATTGCGTTCGAGGAGGATCAGCAACGCGTGGCAGCGCTGAGCGAATGGACGAGGGCACGGAGCAAGTGGGTTGCTGCCGAGCGGCCTGCGGTCGCAGCGAGGAAGCTTTTCGAAGAGATTCATGCACTCTGGACTTCATTCAGCGAGAAGGTGAACGAACAGAGTTGGTGCTGAGCGACGGTCTGTTGGAAGCACCAGCAGACCTCATTCGACATCCAGTGCTCCTCCAGCGTGTGAATTTGCGATTCGACCCGACTGGACCAGAGTTCCGGTTTGACGCTGGCACGGAGAAGGTAGAACTCCAGCGCGCGTTGCTGCGGTTAGTGCCCAGTATCGAAGGCCGGATGATCGCGCAATTCGACAAGGAACTCGAGTCAACATCAGTGAGTCCCCTCGGTGGGGAGAGCACGACTGGATTCCTCCGACGATTGGTACAGGGCTTGTTCGCAACCGATGGTGAGTTCGTCGACGGTGAGAGGTGCAACGTCTCGGCTGGCCGTCCGAGCATCCGGCGAATGCCTGCGGTTTTTCAGCGCGCCCGCAACGCCGGACTAGCTACAACCCTCGATCACATCGTCGAGGATTTGGAAGGGAAGGATACAGCACCGCCGGAAGGCTTGGCACGCATCGTTGGCGTAGAGACTCGCGAGCCGACGATCGCGACGAGCAATATCAGCGACGCTGAAAACCTCCAGACACAACGCGTGCTCGAACCCGACATACTATTTAGTAAGCCCGCTAACGCCGAGCAGTATGAAATCGCCGCGCGATTGGCCAATTCAAGGGCCGTTCTCGTTCAAGGGCCCCCGGGTACAGGCAAGACGCACACGATTGCTAACCTGCTTGGCTGCCTGTTAGCGCAGGGGAAAACTGTATTGGTGACCGCGCATACGACAAAAGCGTTGCGCGTTCTTCGAGACAAACTCGACGATGCGCTGAAACCACTTTGCCTCAGCGTACTCGATAGCGATGCGGAGAGTCACGATCAGCTCAAGCTCGCAGCGCAGGAAATCGCGACCAAACTCTCAACTTCCGACGCGGCTACTCTGCGTCGCGACGCTGGATTGCTCCGTGAGAAGCGAACCAGATTCTTTGGCGCGGAAGAGGCGTTGCGGCGTCAGCTGCGTGACGCGAGATTTAGCGAGATCGAAGAGGTGGTGGTCGGAGGGGAGGCGCTCAGTCCCATCGAAGTGGCCAAACGCGTAAAGGCGGACGCTCATCGCGACGCTTGGATTCCGGCGCCGCTTCCTTCAGGCATCCTATGCCCCCTCACGGACGTGGAGGTGCAGCAACTATACGCGTCCAACGATACCCTCACACCTTGGGACGAAGCACAGCTGTCGGTGACCCAACCACTGCTGGCGCAGCTTGTTGTTCCGGCGGATTTTCGGATGCTGGCTGCCGAGAAGGCAGGCACGGATGCTCGCGCGCAAACTCACCGCCCGGAATTCTGGGCTGCGAACGCTGGGCGAGATCTCACGGCAGAAGGACTTCAACAGCTCCATCAGCGGGTGAAGGCATCGGCGACCGTTCTCGGCGCCAAAGATCAATGGTTGCGAGAGGTTCTCTTCGCAGGATGGTCTGGCGGCGATTTGGCCGAGACTTGGCGCGATTTGCTCGAAGTTGTAGACGACCTCGTATCTGAGGCGGGCACCGCGCAACGCTTAATCGCGGCTCATGGGCCTGAACTACCCGAGGGAGCGCCAGTCGAAGAGGTGACTATGGCGCTCGCTGAAATCGTGGGTTATCTGGAGAGCGGAGGATCGCTTGGGCTGAGGACGAAGGTGACAAAACGCGGCTGGCACGCGCTTCTGGAAAGGTGCCGCATCGACGTGCATGCACCCGGTGCCGTTGAGAAAATCCGCGCGCTCCGAGCGAAAGCGAAACTTGAAACAAATCGATGTCGTCTTGCAGATCGCTGGCGGAGACTGGTCGAAAGTCAAAAAGGCCCCGCATTCGATACCTTCGGGGCCTCACCCGAACGTGCGGCTCAGAGCTACGGGCAGGAAATTCGTAAGCTGCTGGAATGGCGGGCAACGGTCTGGGAGCCGCTTATCGGAGAGTTGAGCGCGGCCGGGTTCCGTTGGGAAGAGTGGCTGGCGTCGCACCCTCCTGTAGCAGGCGATCATGGCGAATTAACGCGTTTACAGCGAGCGGCATCCCGGGGATTGGCTGAGGTCGTCGAGGCGCAGGCCGCGTTGATCCGACGTGTAGAACTGTCGGCAGCGCTGTCGCAGCAGCGAACCTATCTGGCCGCTTTTCCGCAGAGCGAAGCTGCGTCCGTACTGCTGGAAGCACAAGATAATTGGGACACCGAGACATATGAAGAAATCTGCCGAGCCATAGCCCGACTCGAAGGAGTACACGATACATACCAAACGCGAGTAGCGCTGTTAGCGAGGATCGCCAACGCTGCCCCAGCTTGGGCTAGTGCAATCACCCACCGTGATGGGGTACATAGTGCGGCACGGCCGCCAGGTGACTCGGCTGCTGCGTGGCGCTGGCGGCAGTGGCATGACGGGTTGGAGCGTCGTGCTTCCGTCTCGATTTCGGATCTTCAGGAAAGGCTCGCGGTGACGCAGGACGAATTGCGGAGTCTGGCCGCGCAGATCATCGAAAAAGAGACATGGGCCGCGCAGCGTGAACGGACTGCGTTGCAATCGCAACAAGCATTAACAGGCTACGTGCTGACCATACGGAGGGTTGGTAAGGGCACCGGCAAACGCGTTCCCGAGCTTCTTCGTCAAGCTCGGCAGTTGCTCACTTCGGCGAGGCGTGCAGTGCCCGTCTGGATCATGCCCCTCAGCCGGGTCTATGAAAGCTTCGATCCGCGCGAAACTCGGTTCGATGTAGTCATCATTGATGAGGCTAGCCAAAGTGATGTGACTGGCCTCGCTGCTTTGTATTTCGGTCGCGAGCACGTTGTTGTCGGTGACAAAGAGCAGGTGACACCGGATGCGGTCGGTCAGCGAGTTGATCAGGTGCAACGGCTGATTGACACAAACTTACAAGGCATTCCTAACAGTCACCTCTACGACGGCCAGACGTCGATATACGACCTCGCTGAGACGGCCTTTGGTTCTGTTGTTGCGCTACGCGAGCACTTCCGGTGTGTGCCAGAAATCATACAATTCAGCAACAACCTCTCGTACAACTTGACCATTCGTCCATTGCGCGAACCGAAGTCCGCCTCGGTGCGGCCAGCATTGATTGCTCATCGAGTGCGTGGTTTCCGAAACGACCACGGTAGGACTAACCACGTGGAAGCCGAAGAGATCGCTTCGCTTGTCGTCGCGTGTATAGGCGACCCAGCGTATGCGCTAAATGAATTTCGAGAACCGACGAGCTTCGGCGTCATCTCGCTCGTCGGTATTGAGCAGGCTCTGCTAATAGAGGAGATGCTCCGCAGCAAGCTACCTCCTAGCACCTTCGCCAAGCCTCGGCTGTTATGCGGTAACGCGGCGCAATTCCAAGGGGATGAGCGTGATGTGGTTTTCCTCTCTATGGTAAATGGGCCACCTGACGATGGACAGTTGCCCAACCTTGATGAGGGTCCCAGAGGTATCTACAAGAAGCGGTACAATGTTGCCGTCAGCCGCGCACGAGACCAGCTCTGGGTTGTGCATTCTTTAGACCCGAGCGCGCATCTCAAGCCGCGAGACCTTCGGAGGCGCCTGATAGAGCACGCACGAGACCCGCAAGTCTTGCTGCGCGCGATGGAAGTTCAGGGCAAACGAACCGATTCGATCTTTGAAAAGCAGGTGCTCCAACGATTGCTCGCGGCTCGTTATCGTGTGGAGACGCAATGGCCGGTCGGCGCGTACAGAATCGATCTCGTCGTCGAGGGCAGAGACAGACGACTTGCGGTCGAGT
>JBAPSR010000266.1:0-1921 GCA_049281755.1 Binataceae bacterium (SeqCode) | reverse complement strand
CGCCTGGCGCGGGATACACCTTCATGCCGCGTTTCGACGCCCGCGGCGGTGCGCGCGGCAAGCCGGGGCTGATGAACGATCAGATCGTGGATAGCCTGGCGCTGAACAGCGAATGGGTGCGCACGCGGCTGCATACCGAGCCGCGCAATCTGCTGCTGCTCGAGATCGCTGGGGACTCGATGGCGCCGACGCTGAACGCGACCGACCTCGCGATAGTCGATCTCGGCGAGCCGCGCTTTCGCCGCGACGCAATCTACGTGCTGCGCCACGCCGACGAGCTGGCAGTGCGGCGCTTGCAGCGGCGTCCGGACGGCAAGCTAATCATCAAGAGCGACAATCCGGCGTACGAGCCGGTAGTTGCGGCGCGCGACACGATCGCGATCATCGGCAGCGTGATCTGGTCAGGCACCCGCCGGTAGAGTCGTCGGACCATGAGTTTATTGGACCGAAGAATCCTTCCGACGCTAGCCGCGCCCGCGATCGCGCTATTTTTAATTGCGGCCGCCACACTTCCGAAACATAATGATTCTGCGGGCGGTGCTTGAAGCCGCCGGCTACAGCTTCGGGGAAGCGTCTGAAGACGCGGAGTGTCTGAGTCTGGCGGAGCCAGTGATCATCGTGCCCTATGATCCGCGGTGGCCGCGCGATTTCGTCTTGATCCAGTCCATGCTTCGCGATGCTCTGGGCGAGGTCGACATCCTGCACGTGGGAAGCACGTCGGTGCCCGGTTTGGCGGCCAAGGCGATCATCGACATCGATGTCGTGATCGACAGTGAGGATGCCTTGCCCTTGACGATCCAAAGGCTGGCGACGATCGACTACCGGTTCGAGGGCGATCTGGGGGTCTCGGGACGTTATGCGTTCGCGCCACCGCGCGGCCTGCCAAGACATCATCCCTATGTCTGCGTCAGGGATTGCTTGGAACTCCAACGGCATATCGCCTTTCGAGACTTCCTTCGCGAGCACCCGGAGGAGACGAAGGACTACGCCGACCTAAAGTACGATTTGGCCCGCCGATTTGGAGGGGACCAGGACGGCTACTCTGTCGCCAAGACGGCGTTCGTGGAGAACGCCCTCCGGAAGGCCGCCCTGCTTGCGGGGCGAAACCGGTAAATGCGCGCCCGAGGCGTCAGGTGATTAAAAAAGGAACCTATGGTCGCGCAGTAGCGTGACTCAAGATTGACGGTCCCTCACCTAACCTCTCCCTTACAGGGCGAGGAATCAGACGGCGATGCGGCGGGTGGTGGAGGCGTCGAACAAGTGGAGTTTTTTCGCGGATAGATAGAAGCGATGTGTTTGGCCGGGTTCGATGCGGCGCGATGTCACGGCGCAGATCGGAATATCTGCGCCGCGCGCCAGCATGCCCCGGACTATAAACGACGCGCCGGAGAACTCGACGCTTGCTACCGCGATGTCGATTGCCAGTGCTCCTTCGCTTTCGTCTGGTGACAAATCGGCGGGGCGGATTCCCGCGCGCAGCGACGCGGGAGCGCTTGTCGGCAGCTTGATCGGATAGCGCACACTCGCTATCTCAAGTCCGCTAAGCCCAGCGCTTTGCGCGTCGAAGAGATTCATCGCGGGGTCGCCTACGAACGACGCGACGAACTCGGTTTCGGGTCGATTGAAGATTTCTTCGGGGGGCCCGATCTGCTCGATTCGTCCTGCCCGTATCACCGCCATCCGATCCGCCAACGCTAACGCTTCTACCTGATCGTGCGTGACGTAGACGAACGTGCGGCCTGTTGCGCGTTGCAGGTTTTTCAGCTCGATCCGCAGGGACGAGCGCAGGCGCGCGTCGAGGCTCGCGAGCGCCTCATCCATCAAAACGATCTCGGGCTCGCGCACGAGTGCGCGTGCGAGCGCGACCCGCTGCTGCTCGCCGCCGGAGAGCTCGGCGGGCCGGCGATCGAGGCCCACAGTC
>JBAPSR010000265.1:0-5167 GCA_049281755.1 Binataceae bacterium (SeqCode) | reverse complement strand
CGGATTCTATTTGCCTGTGGTGAGCAGGAAATAGTCAAGCACGTAGCGCAAGCCGCAAAATAAGCTGCGCGACGACTGGCGCGCGGAGAAATCGTGCTTAGGTTCTACATGATTGGGCCCCATTAGGCGGGCAAGCATCGCAATGAACAAGCATCATAAAGACGATGGCGAGAGCCACGCGGGAGCGCATCCGGGGCATCAGGGACACGAGCATGAGCATCGCGCGCAGCACGAGGATGCGGCCGATGGCGAGGCTCCCCGGGGCGATAGCGCTGCGCTAACCGACCTTCAGACTGCCTTGGCCGCTAAAGAGCAGGAGCTGGCCGAGCTCAAAGACAAGTACCTGCGCGCGCTGGCCGACGGCGAGAATGCGCGCAAGCGGATTCGCCAGCAGAGCGAGGAATCGGTGCGGATCCAGCGCGAGGCGATCCTGCGCGACCTGCTGCCGATAATCGACAATCTCGAACGCGCGGTGGAAGCGGCACGCGCCGGCGAAGGCGGCTCGAAGACGATTATCGACGGAGTCGAGATGGTGCTGCGCTCGATGATGGATCTGCTGCGGGCGCAGGGCGTCACCACGCTCGATTCGGTCGGCCAGCCGTTCGATCCGACTCGGCACGAGGCGGTCGATCACGTCGCGAGTGAGGTTCACGCGCCGAATCAGATCGTGCAGGAGTTCCATCGGGGATATCAGATTGGCGACCGGGTGATCAGGCCGGCGCGGGTATCGGTCTCGAAGGGGCCCGGTGGGCAAAGCGATGGCGAAACTGATGCGTCGGACGTTGAAAACAATTAGGCAGTGGTTAGGTTTTATTCGAGTGAACAAGTTTTTCGGGGACGTACAATAAATCATGGCAAAAGTAATCGGTATCGACCTTGGGACGACCAATAGCTGCGTTGCAATCATGGAGGGCGGCGATCCGGTCGTGATCGCCAACTCCGAGGGCAGCCGCACCACTCCTTCGGTCGTGGCATTCACGGATTCGGGCGAGCGGCTGGTCGGGCAAATCGCGCGGCGGCAGGCGATCACAAATCCGACCAACACGGTTTTTGCGATCAAGCGTCTGATGGGCCGGCGCTACGATGATCCGGAGGTCGAGAAGGCCAAGAAAGTTCTTCCCTACTCGGTGGTCAAGAATGACGACGGCGCGGCGTGGGTCGAAATCCGCGGCAAGAAATACAGTCCGCCGGAGATCTCGGCTTTCATCCTGCAGAAGATGAAGCAGACCGCCGAGGATTATCTGGGCGAGAAGGTCACCGAGGCGGTGATCACCGTGCCCGCGTACTTCAATGACGGCCAGCGCCAGGCGACCAAGGATGCCGGACGAATCGCGGGCCTGAACGTGCTGCGCATTATCAACGAGCCGACCGCGGCGTCGCTGGCATACGGGCTCGACAAGAAGAAGGACGAAAAGATCGCGGTGTTCGATCTCGGCGGCGGCACCTTCGACGTTTCGATTCTCGAGCTGGGCGAAGGCGTGTTCGAGGTCAAGGCGACCAACGGCGACACCTTCTTAGGCGGCGAAGATTTCGATCAACGCATCATCGACTACCTGGCCGACGAGTTCAAAAAAGATCAGGGAATCGATCTGCGCAAGGATCGGATGGCTTTGCAGCGCCTGAAGGAAGCGGCCGAGAAAGCCAAGTGCGAGCTTTCGACCGTGATGGAAACCGACATCAATCTGCCGTTCGTCACCGCGGATCAGTCGGGACCGAAGCATCTGAATATCAAGCTCACCCGTGCGAAGCTCGAAGCGCTATGCGCCGAGCTGCTCGATCGTCTCGACGCTCCGTGCATCACCGCGCTGCGCGACGCGAGTCTCAAGGCCGGCGATATCAACGAGATCGTGCTGGTCGGAGGGATGACGCGGATGCCGTCAGTGCAGGAGCGGGTCAAGAAAATTTTCGGCAAGGAAGGACACAAGGGCGTCAATCCGGACGAAGTCGTCGCGATTGGCGCGGCGATCCAGGGCGGAGTGCTCAAGGGCGAAGTCAAAGACGTGCTGCTGCTCGACGTGACTCCGCTGTCGCTCGGAATCGAAACGCTGGGCGGCGTGTTCACCAAGCTGATCGAAAAGAACACCACTATTCCGACGCGCAAGGGCCAGACTTTCTCGACCGCGCAGGATAATCAGACCGCGGTTACGATTCGCGTGTTCCAGGGCGAGCGCGAGATGGCGTCCGACAACAAGCTGCTCGGCCAGTTCGACCAGATTGGAATTCCGCCGGCTCCGCGCGGGATGCCGCAAGTCGAAGTTACTTTCGATATCGACGCGAACGGAATCGTGAACGTCCACGCGAAAGACCTGGGCACCAACAAGGAGCAGTCGATCAAGATCACCGCTTCCTCGGGACTCAACGAGGAGGAGATCAAGAAGATGGTGCGCGAAGCCGAATCGCATGCGGCCGACGATCACACTCGGCGCTTGCAGGCCGAGGCGCGCAACAAGCTCGACAACCTGGTCTACACGACCGAGAAGACGCTCAAGGAGCACGGCTCGCAGCTCGACGACGCGGCACGCAAGACCGTCGAGGATGCGCTCGCGGAGGCCAGGACCAAGCTCGAATCCAAGGATCCCGATGAGCTGAACAAGGCCGCCGAGACGCTCTCGACCGCCTCGCACAAGCTGGCCGAGGCGATGTACGCCAAGTCGCGCGCCCAGAGCGCGCAGCAGGGCGCAGATGCTGGCGCGCAAGGCGGACCGCATCAGGACGGCGGCGCGGGTGCGGCAGGTGACGGCGCGGCAGGCAGCGACGGATCGGGCCCAAAGGAAGACGTCGTCGATGCGGACTTCAAAGAAGTGAAGTAAGCGGAATTTGGTAATCGCATTGTCCCCGTGAACGTTCGCGCGTCTCACGGGGACAATGGCGTCCGGCACAGCGATGGTTTAGACTCATTCGGCAATGCCCCCTGCGACCAAACGGGATTATTACGAGGTTCTTTCGTTAAGCCGCGGCGCCTCTGACGAGGAGCTGAAGAAGGCCTACAGGCGGCTCGCGATCCAGTTTCATCCGGATCGAAATCCCGGCAACAAGGAAGCAGAAGAGCGCTTCAAAGAACTCAACGAAGCGTATCAGGTGCTCTCCGACCCCGAGCGGCGCGCGCAGTACGATCGCTTCGGCCACGCCGCGTTCCAGGGCGCGTCGGGGCAGGGACCGTTCGGCGGTTTCGATTTCACCCAAGGCTTCGAAGAAGTTTTCTCAGACATCTTTGGCGATTTTTTCGGCACCGGACGCGGCCGCGCTCGCTCGCGCACCCGGCGCGGCGACGACCTGCGCTACGATCTGGAAGTCGAATTCGAAGAGGCCGCGCGCGGCACCGAGAAGACCGTAAAATTCCAGCGCCTGACCAAGTGCGACGCATGCAACGGCTCGCGTTCGCGCGCAGGCGCCACCGCCGCCAGCCCATGTCCGAATTGCCGCGGCACAGGACAGGTCCGCACGCAGCAGGGCTTCTTCTCGATCTCGACCACCTGCGGCCAATGCCGCGGCGAAGGAATGATCATCTCGGACCCATGTCCGAAGTGCCAGGGGCAGGGACGTATCCGCAAGAGCGAATCGCTCTCGGTGAAAATTCCCGCCGGAGTGGACAACGGCTCGCGCCTGAAGCTGCGCGGCGAGGGCGAGGCCGGTTATGGCAGCGGTCCGGCCGGCGATCTCTACGTCGTTATCCACGTCAAGGAGCACGACCTGTTCGTGCGCCAGGACAACGACATCGTGATCGAAGTGCCGATCAGTTTTCCGCAGGCGTCGCTCGGATGCGAGATCGAAGTGCCGACGCTCGAGGGCAAGGTCAAGGCGAAAATCACTGCCGGCACGCAATCGGGCAAGGTGCTGCGCCTGAAGGGCAAGGGCATCGTCGATCTGCACGGCTACGGACGCGGCGACCAGTTGATCCGCGTCGTAGTCGAGACTCCGCACAGCCTGACCGCGCGCCAGCGCGAGCTGCTCGAGGAATTTGCCAAGCTCGACGGCAAGGCGGTTAATCATCCGCTCTCCAAAGGCTTTGTCGATAAGCTCAAAGAGATGTTCGGCTAAGCGATGAAACGCAAAGCGCGCAAATCCGCCAGATCATCGAAGCCCGCCACGCTGAAGCCGGCTAAGCCGAAAACGCTGAAGGCGAATCTGCGGCCGAAGATGAAGCGCGCGGCCAGCACCGCGCGTGCGTCGCGCGTGCGACCGGCGAAACCGAGAGCATCGGCGCAAAACGTTGCCCGCGATCGCGAACAGATTCTCGCCGTATCGAAGACGTGGTGGGACGCGAACCGCACCTTCAGCATCCCGATGATGTGCGAGGCGTTCGTCGGCGGCGACAAGTTCCACGGCTTCAATCTCAACGGCCACACCTACTATGCGATCGGCGAGTGGGTGCAGCTTTGGAAATACCTCGGGCATGTGATGAGCCCGGCGAGCGGCTCGGCCGCGATGAGCGAGCCGCGCGACGTTCGGTTGGTGATTCGCGGCGACATGGCGTTTCTGACCGCCGAATCGACTTTCACCGTCAATGTGCTTCCAACCTCCGACGCGCAATCGGCGGCGCTGCCGCCCGCGGGACACGTCGCCAGGATTCCATTTCGTGCGACCGAGATCTTCGTGCGCGAAGATCACGAGGCCAAGCCCGTGTGGAAGATGTGGCATTTTCACTGTTCGCCGCACGCTCCCGAGGGCGAGCGCCGCATGGGCTTCTGAACAAATCCGCACGCAGCCAATCTCAGCGCGGGATGTGCACCGCCTCGAGCTTCAAGCCGTCCGGGTCGGTGAAAAACACCGCGTAGTAACCGGGCATGTAATCGTACTCGCGCGGCGCGTCGGTGATCTTGCCGCCGTGCTTTTCGATCTCTTTTGCGAGCGCGTCCACCTGCGCGCGATTGTCGGCGGCAAACGCAATCTCGCATAGGCCGATCCGATGCCGATGGAACGAGTCGGCGCGATATACCGGCGCGGCCTCCTGCACCCAGACCGAGCCCGCGTCGCCCCACCATCCGGTTCCGCGCTTGGGTCCGTCTTCGGGAAAGCTCATCGAGTTGAGATAGCCGAGCGCGGGCATCAGCCACGAGTAGAAGCGCCGCGCGTCGTCGAAGCGGTTAACGTTGATCATAAGGTGATCGATTTTTCCGCCCATGGTGAGAACCTCTGGACAGATTGATACTCGTGCGCCCGAGTTATG
>JBAPSR010000264.1:0-1806 GCA_049281755.1 Binataceae bacterium (SeqCode) | reverse complement strand
CGAACTTTCCCATCGCCCAGAACGGCAGCAGATCGCCGGCGCTAAACGGCTGGCGGATGACCGGGATTCGCGAGCCAGGCATCCGGTCCAGCACCGCGCGATCGTCGGGCGGCGGCATCGTGAGCTCGGGAATCCGATGCACCGGCATCGTGGACCATCGGTTCGACCACAGGCTGAGCGGAGCGTTGTCGCCCGAGGGAGCGCGCGCGTACTTGCGCTCGGCGTCGATCAGATGCACCTCGCGGCCCCATACCCCCGCGAGCGCCCAGTCGCGAATCGAGGTCTGCGCGCCGGTGAGCAGCGGGAGGATCGAGCGCCCGTGCGTGCGATGCTGCATCGCGACGCCGAAGATATCGGCGATCGTCGCCGAGAGATCGACGTTGGTCGTAAGCGAATCGACCGCGCCGGCGCCCGCGCCCGGCCATGCGATGAACAAGGGCGTGTGGCCCAGAGGCTCGTAGATCGGAACGGCGGGCTTGCCCCAGATGTCTTTTTCGCCGAGGTAGTGGCCGTGATCGGTGCATACGATGACGGCGGTGTTGTCGTAGAAGCCGCCGCGCTCGATCGCCGCGAGTAGCTTTCCCACCCACGCGTCGATCATCGTGAGCTTCGCGCCGTAGGACGCGCGCACCTGGCGCGCCTGCTCCGGCGTGAGGACGCCTTTCTCGAGCGCGCCGCGCATGTACGGCGGCCAGATCAGATGCGGTCCGCTCCACGACGAATCGTACATCGAGGCGTAAGGCTCGGGCGTGTCGAACGGCTCGTGCGGATCGAACTCGTCGACAAACAGCATGAAGCGCGCGTCGGCGGGCGCCTCGCGCTCGAGCCATTCGCACGCCGCGCGCATCGTGCGCGGACCGGGAAAATCCTCTTCGCCGCGAAAGTAGCCGCGCGAGTTGTCGTAGGGCATATGCCCCCGGCCGAACGACGGCGCTCCCATCCACGACGGATCGGGGCGCGTGCGCCACGGGTCGCTCTCATGCCCACGCTGATAATCCCATGCGGTGAAATCGGTGTGATAATTCTCGCCGCCGGTTTCGAACAGATGCGGATGATCCGAGACCAGCTTGGTGACCACGCCGGCGGCGCGCAGCCATGCGGTTACAGGGCGCTCCCAGATTTCGATCGAGCCCCACGGCTTCCATAGAAAATCGAGCGCGCCGCACAGGATGTCGTGGCGCGCGGGCATGCACGGCAGCGAGCCCGAGTAGTGCCGATCGAAGCGAATCGCGCGGCGGGCGAAGGCGTCGAGGTTGGGGGTCGCAAACTCACGTCCGCCGTATGCGCCAAGCATGTGGCGGTTCAGGCTATCGAGTAATATGACTATCGCGTTGTTTGGGCGCGCCGCCGTTTTCGGGAGCATCGCGGCTAATCTAGCAAAGCCCGCAGCCGGGCGCGCTATGGACTCATACCGGGAGCAGTCGCCAGAATAATTCGGATACCGATGGGGGACCGAAAAAATGGGAAGCTCGCGACGGTATAGGTTCTATGAATCGATGCGCGCGGCGACTGCTGCAATATTCGCTGCGGCGATGGCCGCGGCGTTTGCGGGATGCGCCGTCGCGTCGGCGCCGATTGCGCATACGCCGCAGGTGGTCGCGACTCCGTTGACCGGTCAATTGACGGTCAGCGTGCAGTCAGCGCCGTCCGTCGGCGAAGTGCAGCCAGTGTTCGTGTCGGTTGCCAACGGCACCGACGATCCGCGCGCCGTGGTTCCAAGCCAGGTCTTCGCGCTCAATTCCGCGGGCGAACGCGTCGCACCTCTGCCTCCGGGCGAGGCGGCGCGCCAGGCCGGAGGCGCAAAGG
>JBAPSR010000263.1:0-4221 GCA_049281755.1 Binataceae bacterium (SeqCode) | reverse complement strand
GACCGGATTCAGCAAATTTTCGAAGAGTTCACGCAAGTCGATTCCTCGACCACGCGCAAATACGGAGGCACCGGGTTGGGGCTCGCGATCGCCAACCGCCTGGTTCATCTCATGGGCGGCGCAATCGAGGTCGAGAGCGAGCTTGGGCGCGGCAGCACGTTTCATTTCGTGGTGCCGATCGTGCCGGGCGAACAAATCGCCGGGAGCGCCCGCATCGCCGAGCCGGAACCGCCTGCGCCCGCGCGCTCCGCCGCCGGCGCGACCCAGTGGCGCGCGCTCAGAATTCTCCTCGCCGAAGACGCTGAAGATAATCGCGCGCTGATTCGCGCCTATCTTGCCAAGACTCGCCACGTGCTCGACACCGCCGAAGATGGCGCCGCGGCGGTCGAGAAATATCGCACCGGCAAGTACGACTTCGTCCTGATGGACGTACAGATGCCGGTGATGGACGGCCACAGCGCCGCGCGCGCGATTCGCGACTTCGAGCGCGAGACAGGCAGGCCTCGCACCCCGATCTACACGCTGACCGCGTTTGCTTTTCGCGATGACGCAGAGAAGACCCGCGCCGCCGGCTGCGACGGTCATCTGACCAAGCCGATCAAAAAGGCCACCCTGCTCGCGCTGCTGGAAGAGCATCTGCGTACGCTCGCCGAACAGCGGCTCTCCGCCGCAGGTTTGTAGTCTCATTTTCCCGCGCCCCTGATATTTTCCCTCGCACACCGTCGCGAACGCATGTTACGCTCGCGGCTGCGCGGGAGCTGCGCTAGCGCGGCATCGAGCACCATCCGCGCCGGCAGTCCGCGATGCAGCAGCTAACCGAAATCGAGCTCATTCGATTCCTGTTCCAGATCGGCCTTTTGCTCGCGGTCAGCCGCGTCCTGGCCGATCTGATGAAGCGCATCGGACAAGCGGCCGTGATTGGCGAGCTGCTGGCCGGAATCCTGCTCGGCCCTTCGCTCCTGGGACAGCTCGCGCCGGGGGTTTACGCGCTCATCTTTCCCGAGAGCCTGGTCGCGATGCATCTGCTCGAGGCAATCGCGTGGGTTGGCGCGGTGACTCTCCTGTTGTTCATCGGACTGGAAACCGACCTGGGCCTGCTGCGCGGAAAGGGACGCGCGGTCACGCTGATTTCCGGCTTCGGAATTTCGATTCCGCTCGCCAGTGGCGTGGTGCTGGGCCTGCTGATTCCGGCCCAGAACCTGGTCGCGCCCGAGCATCGAATTATCTTCGCGCTGTTTTTGGGGGTCGCGATTTCGATCTCCGCGGTTCCGGTGATCGCGAAAATCCTGCTCGACCTGGGCCTGATGCGCCGCGACCTGGGGATGCTGATCCTGGCGGCCGGAATCCTGGACGATTCGATCGGATGGCTGCTGCTGTCGATCGTCGCGGGACTCGCGGAGCGCGGAGTCGTCGACCTCACGTCGGTCTCGAAGCTCGGGGTCGAGACCGCCGCGTTCCTGGGCTTTTGTTATTTCGTCGGCACTCCGCTCGCGGGGCGCTTTCTGCGCTGGGTTGACGATCGCACCTACGTCGAGCACGCGAAGCTCAGCGCGATGCTGGCGATCGCGATGGTCTGTGCGGTGATCGCGCAGGCGATTGGCCTGAACGTGGTGTTCGGCGCGTTTATCGCCGGATTGATGATCGCGCAATCGGCGCGCGTGAAACCCGCCGACGTGAGCGAGATCGAGGGAATCGCGACCGGATTCCTGGCGCCGATTTTCTTCGCCTACTCCGGCCTGCGCGCGGACCTCTCGGCGCTGCGGACCCCCGGCGTCGCGATCCTCATCTTGGCCATTGGATGCGCCACCAAGCTGTTCGGCTGCGGCGTCGGCGGCAAGCTCGGCGGGCTTAAGTGGCGCGAAGCGCTGGCGGTCGCGATCGGGATGAACGCGCGCGGCGGAATGGGAATTATCGTCGCGCTGGTCGGGCTGACGCTGGGAGTGCTGACGCCTTCGATGTACACCGTGCTGCTGCTGTTCGCGATGGTGACGTCGCTGATGACGCCGCCATTGCTCAGTTGGGCAATCGGAGAGACCACGCAGCATCCGAGTGAAGCCGACCGCCTCGAGCGGGAGAAACTGCTCGCGCGGCTGCCGTTTTCGCACGAGGGCACCAAGCTCCTGGTGCTGAGCGGCGGGGGTCCGCACGCGGACCTGGCCGCGCATCTAGCCGCCGCGTTGGCCAACGACAAAGACGCGAGCATCACCGTGTTCCGCGCCGCAACCCCCGGGACGCCTGCGAAGTCGGCCGAGTTCGACGCGCAATTCGCGCGCCTGAAGGCCATCTGCGAACAGGCCGGCGCAAAAAACGTCCACCAACGCGTCGCCAGCGCCGACTCGGTCGCGGAGGCGATCACCGGCGAAGCCGCGCGCGGCTACGACGCGATTTTCGCAGGCGCATCGCATCTGGGCGGCTACGACAACCTGGGTGGCGACGTTCTGCGCAGTCTCGTCAGCACCGCGCGCGCGCCGGTCGTAATCGTGCGCGGCGGCAACACCGCGGTGCCGTTCATGCGCGTGCTCACTCCCACGACCGGAGCGGCGTTTGCCCGCCTGGGCGCGACCATTGCGATGCACTATGCGCGCGTCTTCGGCTCGCAGGTCACGGCGCTCTACGTCCGCGAGGCCTCGATGATCCCGCTGCCGATCTTTGGCGCAAGCAAGATTCCGGACGCCGGCGATGGGCGCGAATTCGTCGAAGAGATTTCCCGGCTCGGCCAAGAACTCGGCGTCAATGTCGAAGCCCGGCTCGGCTCCGGCCGGAAAATCGAAAATGTGATCCTGTCCACCGTCGCCAAAGACGACGTCGGGTTGCTGGTGATGGGTGTTCTGTTTCGCTCTTCAGACGAGCGTCTGTTTTTCGGCCGCAAGGTCAGCGAGATTGTCCAAAAAGCCCGCTGCGCCGTCGCCGTGGTGGTGCCGCCGCAGCAAACCAATGGCGGAGCCTAGCGATTGGACGGCGAGCTACGGGCGATGCTACTCAAATCGCTGGAGGCATCCGATGGATCCGCATCAGGAGATTTGCCACGCAATCGACGCGTACCGCGAAGCCGCGGTCGCGACCAGCCGCGCGATTCACGATCGCCCCGAGCCAAGGTTCGAAGAAGTTTTCGCCGCCGAACAACTGACGGGCGCAGCGCAGGCGCTGGGGCTGCACGTCGAGCGTGGGATCGCGGGACTCAAGACCGCGTTTCGCGCGGAGTTCGGCGTGCGCGGCCCCACCGTCGCGATCTTCGCCGAGTACGACGCGCTGCCTAACGGACATTCATGCGGGCATAACCTGATCGCCGGCGCCGCGCTTTGCGCCATCGCCGGCTTGCATGCGATCGCCCCACATCTCAAGGGCAAGATCGTCTTCATGGGCACCCCGGCCGAGGAAGGCGGCGGCGGCAAAGTCATCCTGATGAATCGCGGCGCGCTCAAGGGCGTCGACGCCGCGATGATGGCGCATCCGATGGACTGCGAATGGTCCACGATGCCCGCGCTGGCGACGCATGGCGTCCGCCTCAAGTTTCGCGGCAAGGCCTCTCACGCGGCAATCGCGCCGTGGGACGGCTCGAGCGCGCTGGCCGCGATGCTGCTGACGTTTCACGCGGTGGATATGGCGCGGCTGCATTTTCGTGACGGCTCGCGCGTCCACGGAATCATCACCAACGGTGGACAGGTCGCCAATATCATCCCCGAGCTGACCGAGTGCCAGTTCACCACGCGCGCATACACCAGCAAGTACGCTGAAGAGATGGCGCAGCGAGTGATCCAGTGCGCGCGCGGCGCCGCGATGGCGGTAGGAACGCAGGTCGAGGAATCTAATTTCGGCGGCTACAAGAACATGGTCACGAACCTGACGCTCGCGCATCGTTATGCTGCGCATTCGCAGGCGCTTGGAACACTGTCGCCCGATCCGCCGCACGGCCTGCCGACCGGCAGCACCGACATGGGCGATATCAGCCATCACATGGTCGCGATTCATCCGGTCTTCGCGATCTCGAGTCCGGGCGAGGGCACCTGCCACGAGGACGCGTTCGTGCGTCACGCGGATTCTCCACGCGGCTACGACGCGATGATCCGCGTAGCCAAGGCGCTCGCGATGACCGCGTACGATCTACTCGCCGAGCCCGAGCTGCTCGCGTCGGCCAAGGCAGAGTTCGCAAAAAATGCGGATCGCTGAAACCGATTGAGCAAGGGCGCTTCGCGCCCGGAGTTTGCCGCAAGCAAAGACTCT
>JBAPSR010000262.1:0-8677 GCA_049281755.1 Binataceae bacterium (SeqCode) | reverse complement strand
GCCGCGCCGCGCGACAGCGCCTCGCACGAAAGCGATCCGCTGCCGGCGAAGATGTCGAGCACGCGGATGCCCGCGAAATCGATCCTTACCTGGAGCCGGGAAAAAATGGATTCGCGCGCCCGAGCCGAAGTCGGTCGCGTGGTAAGCCCGCGCGGCGCTTTGAGCCGCCGCCCGTGCGCCTGTCCTGCAATCACGCGCATCGCGCACCGCGCCGGGAATTCGCACAGAAATAGCGCATTTGACAAATCTTCGCTCGCGCGCAATCCCGGGTCGCGCTCGATAGATAGCCCGTATTGAGTCCGCGGAGCAAGTTGGCCGCAAGATCATCAATATAGACTTGCGCCTCTGGAAGGATTGCGGGATTTTAGCTACTCATCTTAGGATTCGCGAACACCGCGGCCCCGATTGTTGTAAGGAATTGTAATACTGCCCTCATGGCTACATCGTCTGAGCTTAAGTTTTCCGACGCCACGATGCGGGAATATCAGGAGATGCTGACGCATTATCCGACCCGGCGCGCCGCCTTGCTGCCAACCCTTTGGATGGCGCAGCGGGACTTCGAGTGGGTCGGCGAAGATGTCCAGCGCTACGTAGCCGCCCTGATGGAACTGCCGCTGTCTCACGTCAAAGCGGTGGTCACCTTCTACCCGATGTTCCATCAGGAGCGCGTCGGCAAATTCCTGATCGATGTATGCACCAATCTGTCGTGCCGCCTGCGCGGCGCCGACCGGATTGTCGATTGTATCCGCGCCCGCCTCGGTATCGAGGTTGACCAGACCACGCCCGACGGCAAGTTCACGCTCGGCACCGCCGAGTGCCTGGCCTCGTGTGGAACCGCGCCGATGCTCCAGCTCAACCAGGACCAGTACTACGAGAACCTGACCGAAGAGAGCATGCTCAAGCTGCTCGACGAGCTCGCCGGACGTGATGGCTGAACTGATAGTCGGCGCGATCGAAGCGATCCTGATGATTCTCATCGGGCTGAATCTCGCGATTTTTCTGCTCTACTTCGAGCGCAAGGGCAGCGCACTTATCCAGGATCGCGTGGGCGCAAATCGCGCGTCGATCACCGGGCTCGGACGCAAATTCGGGCTGCCCAATCTCGGCATCGTCAACACGCTCATCGCGGATCCGATCAAGCTCTTTACCAAGGAAGATTTCGTGCCCGCGGGCGCCGATCACTTCCTGCACGGCCTGGCGCCGTTCATCGCGCTGTTCCCGGTGATGATCGCGTTCGTGGTGATTCCATTCGGCGACACCGTTACGTTCGGCGGACGCACTTTCGGCCTGCAGGCCGCCCCGATCAACGCAGCCGCGCTCTATCTGCTCGCGGTTATCGGGGTCGGCGTCTATGGCGTCTCGCTCGGCGGATGGGCCTCGAACAATCGCTGGGCGCTGCTCGGCGGAATCCGCGCGACCGCGCAAATGATCTCGTACGAGATCGCGATGGGCCTTGCGATTATTGCGATCATAATCACCTATGGTTCGCTCGACCTGCAGGAAATGGTGCGGATGCAGGGCGGAGTATGGTTCGGATGGCTGCCGCGATGGGGAATCTTCATGCAGCCGCTCGCGTTCATCCTGCTGCTGACCGCGGGAATCGCAGAGTCCAAACGCGTGCCGTTCGATTTGCCAGAGGGCGAGTCCGAGTTGATTCTTGGCTACATGCTCGAGTACTCGGGCGGCAAGCAGGCCGCGTTTATGCTGACCGACCTGGCCGAGCAGGCTCTGATCGCGATGCTGCTGGTCACGTTCTTCTTCGGCGGCTGGCAGGTGCCGTGGCTCTATCGCGACGGGTTTCATCTGCCGGGCGGCGCGATCGTCGCGCTTGCTCCGATACTGGTCTCGATCGCGGGAATCCTGGCGTTCCTGATCAAAGTTCTGCTCCTCTGTACGTTCATGGGGCTGGTCCGATGGACACTGCCGCGGTTTCGCTACGATCAGTTGATGAAACTCGGCTGGAAGATCCTGGTGCCGCTTGGGCTCGCAAATATATTGATTACCGCGTTTGTCGTGGTCGTGGCCGGAGGCGCGCATTGACATGCCGATAGCGCTGTTCTGGTTTCTGGCCGCGGTCTCGCTGATCTCGGCGTTCGGCGTGGTGCTGCAGCGTAACCCGCTGCACTGCCTGCTGGCGCTGATCATGACCCTGCTCGCGATCGCAGTGATGTTCATCGGCGAAGACGCGGTGGTGGTCGGCTTCCTGCAGGCAATCGTATATGCCGGCGCGATCATGGTGCTATTCCTGTTCGTGATCTGGCTGCTCAACCTGCGCGCCGAGATGGGACCGACCGGACATCTGGGGCTCAAGTTCTTCGGGACGATCGTGGTCGCCGCGATGTTCGCCGAGTTGATGGCGTTCCTGCTGCCGCCGCATCTGCAGATCAAGTTCGTCGGACACGCGGCCGGTTACGGATCGATCGACAGCCTCTCGCAGACATTATTTTCCGAATATCTGGTCGCGTTCGAAGTTACCTCGGTGCTGCTGCTGGTCGCGGTGATTGGCGCGGTCGCGCTCGCGCGGCGCAGTACCGCGACTGAAATCCAGGAGCACCTCGCCGAAAACGCGCGCAAGGAACGGAGCGCCACACAATGATGGTACCGCTTCCTTACCTGATGGCGCTCAGCGCCGCGATCTTCGCGATTGGCGTGCTGGGCTTTCTCACCCGCAGGAACATCTTGGTGATGTTCATGTCGGTGGAGTTGATGCTCAACGCGGTCAACCTGGCGTTTATCGCGCTCGGCAGCCGGCTGGGAACGATGGACGGGCAGGTGATCGTGTTTTTCGTGATGACGGTCGCCGCGGCGGAGGCGGCGGTCGGGCTTGCGATTATCATTTCAATCTTCCGCGGCCGCGAAACCGTTCACGCCGACGACCTGACGATGCTCCGATGGTGACCACGGTGGCTAATCTCCCATCCTTCGCGTTGGCGCTGATACTGCTGTTCCCCGCGCTCGGCGTGCTGTTCAACCTGTTCTTCGGAGCACGGTTGGGCCGCCGCGCAGTGAGTATCGTGGGTCCGGGCGTGATGTTCCTCGCTTTCGCCGCCGCGGCGTGGGTGTTCGTGCGCCTGCTGATGCTTCCGCGCGGCGACGCGCTGACCTTCACCCTATGGCCGTGGATCGAGGCGGGCCGTTTTCACGTCGAGTTCGCGCTGCGCGCCGACACGCTGTCGGGTGTGATGATCATGATCGTCACGGGAGTCGGCGCTTTCATCCATCTGTACTCGGTCGGGTACATGGCGCACGACGAGGACTTCGCGCGCTTCTTTACCTACATGAACCTGTTCGCGCTCTCGATGCTGATCCTGGTGCTCGCGAGCAATCTGCTGATGATGTTCGTCGGATGGGAGGGCGTCGGTCTGTGCTCCTATCTGCTAATCGCGTTCTGGTATACGAATCCGCAATTCGCCTACAACGGGCGCAAGGCATTCATCGTAAATCGCATCGGCGACGCGGGCTTCATCCTCGGAATGCTGACGATTATCTCGGTGCTGTCGCACGGCGGCGTGTGGACGCTCGATTTCCCGACTATCCAGGCGCACGTGGGGCTCTTCACCACCGGTACCGCGACCGCGGCGTGCCTGCTGCTCTTCATGGGTGCGACCGGAAAGTCCGCGCAGATTCCGCTCTACGTATGGTTGCCCGACGCGATGGTCGGCCCAACTCCAGTCAGCGCGCTGATTCACGCCGCGACGATGGTCACCGCCGGCGTGTACATGATCGCGCGGCTCAACTTCCTGTACATGCTCTCGCCCGACGCGATGAGCGTGGTCGCGACCATCGGGGCGCTGACCGCGTTCTTCGCCGGCACGATCGCGATCGTCCAGCCCGATATCAAGAAGGTTCTCGCCTACTCGACGATTAGCCAGCTCGGCTACATGTTCCTGGGCGTCGGCTCGGGCGCGTTTGCCGCCGGTATTTTTCACGTAATGACGCACGCGTTCTTCAAGGGCCTTCTGTTCCTGTGCGCGGGTTCTGTGATCCACGCGATGGGCGGCGAACAGGACATGACCAAGATGGGCGCGCTCAGAAAGCATCTGCCGATCACCTTCTGGACGATGCTGATTGCGACGCTGGCGATCTCGGCGGTCCCCGGCTTCTCCGGCTATTTCTCGAAGGACCTGATCCTCGAAGGCGCCTACGAGTCGGGCCACGTATGGCTGTGGGGGCTCGGCGTCGTGACCGCGGGCATAACCGGCTTCTACATGTTCCGGCTGATCTTCCTGACGTTCTTCGGCGACTCGCGCGTCGAAGCGGAGAAGCTGCCGCATCTGCATGAATCGCCGCCCTCGATGACGATTCCGCTCGTGGTACTCGCAATCGCGGCGGCAGTCGGCGGATGGGTCGGCCTGCCCAAGGGATTTTTGTGGGGCGACGCGTTCGCGCGCTTCCTTTCCCCGGTCGTCGGAAATTTCAGTCCGGGCGTCGAGGCTTCCGCGTTGGGTCTCTCAGCGGTGGCGACCGGCGTAGGCCTGCTCGGAATCCTGCTCGCGTACATCTGCTACATCCGGATGCCGGGGCTGCCGATGATCGTCGCGTGGCGCGCCAAGGCGATCTATCAGGTGCTGCTCGATAAGTACGATATCGACGAATTCTACAATCTGATCGTCACGCGCCCGCTGTTCTGGGTCTCGAACGTGATCCTGAACCGCGCCATCGACCGCTTCATGATTGATGGCACGGTTAATGGCATCGGTACCTCGGTCGAGTCGGGAAGCCGGCTCGCGCGGCGCTCTGAAACCGGCAACGTCCAGCATTACGCATTCGTTTACGTGCTCGGCGTGCTGGGTGTGGTGGCTTACTACCTGTACCTGGTGAGGCATTGATGAGCGGCGGACTGCTTACCGCGATCGTATTTGTGCCGCTGCTAGGCGGATTGTTCGTGCTGATGCAGCGCGAGGATCGCGCGGCGTGGAATTCCGCCTTCATCTTTTCGCTGATCCCTCTCGCGCTGAGTTTCTATCTGTTTGCCAAATTCGACGTCCACTCCGCGGAATTTCAATTCGTCGAGCAATACGACTGGATTCCAAAATTCGGAATCTCCTACCATCTAGGGGTTGACGGGATCAGCCTGCTGCTGGTCCTGCTGACCACCATCTTGATCTCGCTGTCGCTGCTCTACTCGGGCGGCGGCGATATCGAGGAGCGTCCGCGCGAGTTCTGTTTTTTCATGCTGGTGCTCGAGACCGGGCTTCTGGGCACGCTGCTGTCGATCGACGTCTTCCTGTTCTACGCCTTCTGGGAAGTGATGCTGATCCCGATGTACTTTCTCATCGGGATTTGGGGCCACGGGCGCAAGGTTTACGCCGCGATCAAGTTCGTGTTGTTCACCATGACCGGCTCGCTGCTGATGCTGGCCGCGATCATCTACCTTGTACTTCAGGCCCGGCACGCATTCGGCCGCCTGAGTTTCGACCTGCAACTGCTCTACCAGGTGCCGCTGTCCGAGACCCAGGCGCGCTGGCTGTTCGCCGCGTTCGCGCTCGCTTTCGCAATCAAGGTGCCGATGTGGCCGCTGCATACGTGGCTGCCCGACGCGCATACAGAAGCGCCGACGGCGGGTTCCGTGATCCTGGCCGGCGTCATGCTCAAGATGGGTGCGTACGGCTTTCTGCGCTTTGCGATTCCGCTGTTCCCGACCGTCGCGGTCGAGGCGGTGCCGCTGTTTCTCACGCTCGCCGTGATCGGGATCATTTATGGCGCGCTGGTCGCGATGGTCCAGCCGGACTTGAAGCGGCTGGTCGCGTACTCGTCGGTCAGCCACCTGGGTTTCGTGATGCTCGGGATGTTCGCGCTCGATCCGCAGGGGGTCACCGGCTCGATCTACCAGATGCTCAATCACGGCGTTTCCACGGGAGGATTGTTCCTGCTGGTTGGGATGCTGTATATGCGCCGCCATACGCGGGAGATCAGCGAGTTCGGCGGCCTGTGGAAAAGCGTGCCGGTTTACGCCGCGATCTTCATGGTCGTGATGCTTTCGTCGGTCGGCCTGCCGGGACTCAACGGATTCGTCGGCGAATTCCTGATCCTCCTCGGGACCTTTCTGCGCAACTGGATCGCCGCCGCGTTCGCGGTCAGCGGTATCGTGCTCGGCGCGCTGTATCTTCTTTGGACCTATGAGCGCGTGATGTTCGGGCCGATCACCAAGGCCGTCAACGAGACGATCCGCGACCTCAGCGGGCGCGAGATCGCCGTGATGATTCCGGTCCTCGCGCTGATGCTGTTCATGGGGCTTTATCCGAAGCCGCTCATCGATCGGATGGAACCGTCGGTTGAAAAAATGCTCGCGCCGGTGCATATCGCCGAGGTTCGGCTCGAACGCAAGCGCCTTGATCGAGCGCTTGCCCAGCGCATCGCTCCGGCGCATGCGCCCAAACCCTCCGCGCTGACGGTGGCCGCGAAATGACCCCGCTCAACCTTGCCGCAATCAATTTCGCCTGGCTGCCGATCCTGCCGCTGATGATCGTCGCGATCGCCGCGATGGTGGTGCTGCTGGCGGGTCTGCGCGTCGATGAGGAAGAGAGCGAAGGGCTCGGATGGCTCACGCTCGCCGCGCTCGGGATCGCATTTATCTTCGCGCTCGGTCTGGTCGGCCGGACTGGGGTTGCATTCGCCGGCGCAATTTCGATCGACGGCTTCTCGGCCTTCTTCCAGCTCGTAATCCTGATAACCGCCGCCTTCGTGGTGCTGATGTCGCTGGACTATGCTGGCGAGAATCGGCTGCCGGGGGCGGAATACTACTCGCTGGTGCTGTTCTCGACCCTCGGGATGATGCTGATGGCGACGGCCGGGGACCTGATCATCATCTTCCTCGGACTCGAAACCATGTCGCTGGCGGTTTACGTGCTGGTCGGCGTGCGCCGGCGCGACCCGCGCTCGAACGAAGCCGCGATGAAGTATTTCCTGCTCGGGGCATTTTCGACCGGCTTCCTGCTCTACGGTATCGCGCTCATCTACGGCGCGACCGGGACGATCAAGCTCGGACCGATTCATGCCGCGCTCGCGAGCAACATGGCCTCGAACTATCTGCTGATGCTGGGGCTTGCGATGCTGGTGATCGGCTTCGGCTTCAAGATCGCCGCGGTGCCGTTCCATATGTGGACGCCCGACGTCTACGAGGGCGCGCCGACGCCGATCACGGCGTTCATGGCGGTTGGAGTAAAGCTCGGCGCGTTCGCCGCTTTCCTGCGGGTCTTTCTGATCAATTTCGGCCCCGTCAGCACCCATTGGGCGATCGCGCTGTGGGTGCTGGCCGCGCTCACGATGACCACGGGCAATCTGATCGCGATCGTGCAGACGAATATCAAACGGATGCTCGCGTACTCGGCGATCGCGCATGCCGGCTACCTGCTGGTTGGAATGACCGCGGCTGGACCGCAAGCCGGTTCGGCGGTGCTGTATTATCTGCTCGCCTATGCGTTCACCAATCTGGGAGCGTTCGCCGTGGTGGTCGCACTGGAACAGCGTGCGAGTATCAGCGACGAGATCTCGGACTACTGCGGACTCTCGCGCCGCGCGCCGGCTCTGGCCGCTGCGATGACTATCTTCCTGCTCTCGCTGACGGGGGTGCCTCCGCTGGCCGGATTCATGGGCAAGTTCTACATCTTCAGCGCGGCGCTTAGCGCTGGCTACGTCTGGCTGGTGGTGATCGCGGTGCTGAACAGCGTGACCTCCGCGTATTACTATTTTTACGTGATCGTCGCGATGTACATGGAAGAGGGCGGCGGCATCGAGGTCGCGAGCGTTGCGGCGAAGCCCGCGCTCGTTGCCGCGATCGGTCTGGCGCTTATCGCGACGATTTTAGTCGGTATCTATCCCGAGCCGTACATGAGCGCCGCCGCCAACGCCTATCAATCCGCATTGAGCGCCGGCACGGTTCACACCGCCGCACTGCTTCCCTGATTCTGCGCTAGAGAACAATCCGACGCTTCACTCATCCAACCTGCGCGTTGCTGCGTAGATAAGGTGGGGGATCAACCCTCGTAGTTAGGAGGAACGATCCAATGAAGCATCGCGTTTGTGGTTACTTAACGGGAGCCGTGATGATGCTGGCGATGGCATTTCCTGCGGTCGCGCAGAATGCCGCACCCGCGTCCACTCCGAGCGCCGCGCAGCCCGCGGCCGCGTCGAGCGTAACCTTGCAACCCAATCAGACCGCGGGTTTCGGCAATGGCAAGCAGCTCACCTTCACTTACACGCAAAGTTTCGACTGCGTGGACCAGCCGCTCGACGATCTGAATTTCAATGGCGTCCTGGCCGAGTCGGATCCCGCCGAAATGCAGACTCCCATCTGCCAGGTCGGCATCCAGCCCACTATCGGACCTCCGAACAACGGAAACCCGATCAACAGCACCGAGCCGCTCTACGTGCTGGTACCGATGTTCTCGGCCAACGACGACCAGAATCCTAACGACGCGATCTCGTGTACCGGCGTCGTGGCCGGCACCACTTGTGGTACCGCGCTTGGCAATTTCCTGATTTCCGCGTTCGGCTCGTTGCCCGAAGGGTTCAAGGCAACGCCGTCGGTTTATACCCAGTGCCCCGATCCGGGTTCGCCTCCGGGTACCTGCACGATGCACGCCTCACGGGTTGATCTGGCGCCCGCGCTGGCCGCGCTCGGCATCATCCCGTCGCCGCCCACCGCCAATGTCTTCGTGCCGACGCCGAATCACAG
>JBAPSR010000261.1:0-3281 GCA_049281755.1 Binataceae bacterium (SeqCode) | reverse complement strand
AACGATCGACAAGCGCGGAAAGGCCGCGAGCAACTCCGACGGTTCGAGTCCGAGATGCGCCAGCGTTCCCGGCGCGAAGTTCTCGACCAGCAAATCGGCGTCCGCGAGCAGCTCGCGTATCAGCGCGCGGCCGCGCGGATGCTTCAAATCGAGCGTCACTCCCAGCTTGTTGACATTGAGGAAGGCGAACACAGGCGCGCCGCGGCCACCTTCGCCCGCGGGCGGCTCGACCTTGATCACCTTCGCGCCGAAATCCGCAAGCAGCTTGGTCGCGTACGGACCCGCGATGAAATGGGTCACGTCAACAACCGTGATATCGTTCAGCGCCTGATAACGCATTGCTCTCTTCCGCGCATTCGAGCGCAGACTCGGCGCTGCTGTCAAATGCGCAAAAAATGTGGGCCAATGCGGCGACCTTCTGAATACCCTCTCCCGCCGGGAGAGGGCGACGCGGCGCGGCGATTGCTTGTTTATAGCAATCGCTGTGACGCGTGGGTGAGGGCGGCCTTGGCGCTGAGCTTTGTTTATAGTCGCGCGTCGCTACGCGCCGCGCTGAATAAGGTCCCTCACTCTGCCTCTCCCATACTTGGAGGCTGTAGATAAACCCGAGTTCTTGTTCGTCATCCTGAACGGAGGTTGCCGGAGTGAAGGATCTCCGCGAAGCGATTAGTGCTGAAAACCCGCGCTGGTCGCACTAATCGCTTCGCGGAGATCCTTCGCCTGCGGCTCAGGATGACGACAAACGGACGGTTGCGAGAAAATCGACGGCTCCTGGGCGCCGGATCAGACGGCGAGCAGTTACAGTTTCGGCACCGCCATTCCCTTCGCCACTGCCGGCCGCGCGCCGATCGCGGTGACCCAGCGCTCTACGTTCTTCGCCTCGCCGGCTACATCGGCCTTCGCGTTTCTGACCAGTCCATATGCCGCCGAGATCCACGGATAGGTTGCGATATCCGCGATCGAGTAGTCGCCCGCCAGGTATTCGGTGC
This sequence comes from Binataceae bacterium (SeqCode), assembly GCA_049281755.1. Lineage (GTDB taxonomy): Bacteria > Desulfobacterota > Binatia > Binatales > Binataceae > JBARDN01. The sequence goes on along the minus strand of JBAPSR010000261.1, from coordinate 2,292 downwards.
GCGCAAGCTGATCGTCCATCAGCTTCACCAGGCGCGCCGACTCGGTCATGTAGCGATTGATCGCGTAAGGAATCTTCTCCGCCGCGGTGTTGACGAAATGATTGGTCTGCCCGAGCATCGGACCGACGTTCGCCATCTGCCAGAACAGCCACTCGTACACCTTGGCGCGTCCGGCTTCGCTCTTCGGAATAAACTTGCCGGTCTTTTCGGCCAGATGCAGCAAAATCGCGCCCGACTCGAAGATCGAAAGCCCGCTCTCGCGCTCGACGATCGCGGGGATCTTGCTGTTGGGGCAAATCTTCACGAACTCGGGCTTGAACTGCTCGCCCTCGCGGATATTTACCGGATGCACCGTGTAGGGGAGCGCGCACTCCTCGAGCATCACGGAGACCTTGCGGCCGTTGGGCGTGGTCCAGGTGTAAAGATCGATCATGATGATGTTCCTTTTGTGACAGTTGCATTTCGATACTGAACCTAGCCGTATGCCTGCCGCGATCCGCAGGCAAGTGCGCCGGGGTTGCGAATCGAGCGGGCGGCGCGCTAAGCCAAATCTTTGACGAGGTATCAAATCATGCAAAGCGTATCCGAACTGGAAGGCAGCCCCGAAATTCAGGACCTTCGCAAAAAGGTTTCCGATTTTATCGGCGAGCTCATCTATCCGAACGAAGCCGCGCTGCTGAAACACGACGAAGAGTCGGGCCGCGTGATGAAATCGATCCAGTCGAAAGCCAAAGAACGCGGCCTGTGGGCGCTCGGATTGCCAAAAGAAATCGGAGGCGGCGGACTCGGCTTCATGCCGTACGTGTTCGTCAACGAGCTGGTCGGACGCAGCGAATTCGCGATGGCGGGTCTCGGCACCCACTCGGCGCAGGACGCGACGATGCTGCACATGTACGGCAGTCCCGAGCAGCAGAAGCGATGGATGTTTCCGCTGGTAAAAGGCGACATCTATCCGTGCTTCTCGATGACCGAGCCGGAGGTATCGGGCGCGGACCCGACCGGGCTGCGCACGCGCGCGGTGCAGGACGGCGACGAATGGGTGATCAACGGGCACAAGTGGTTTTCCAGCGGCGCAAACCACGCGGCCTACACGACCGTCATGTTGGTGACCGATCCCGACGCCGCGACCTATGACAAGTTCAGCATGATCATCGTTCCGATCGATACTCCCGGACTCAAGATCGAGCGCATCATTCCGGTGATGGGCGAGACCGCCGGCGGGCACTGCGAGATTCGTTTCACCGACGCGCGCGTGCCGCTGACCAATCTGCTCGGTCCCCGCGGGCAGGCGTTCAAGATCGCGCAGAAGCGGCTCGGACCGGGGCGGATTTTTCATTGCATGCGATGGCTCGGGCAGGCGCAGCGCGCGTTCGAGTTGATGGTCGAGCGGGCGCTCAGCCGCCAGACCTTCGGCGGCCCGCTGTCAGACAAGCAGACGGTGCAAAACTGGATTGCCGACTCCGCGGCGGAGATCCAGGCCGCGCGATTGCTGACTCTCGACGCGGCGGCGAAGATCGATGCCGGCGACGAGGCGCGCGTCGAGGTCTCGCTGATCAAGTTCTTCGGCGCCAAGGTCCTGCACGACGTGATCGATCGCGCGATCCAGGTGCACGGCGCGCTCGGCGTGTCGGAGGATACTCCTCTGGCCCGGATGTACCGGCACGCGCGCTTCGCGCGGATCTACGATGGGCCGGACGAGGTGCATCGGATGGTGGTATCGCGGCGAATCGTGAGCGAGTTCAAGAAGGGGCGCAAGTGGGACTTCGCCCGCGGCGTAAGAACCAAAACCTTCCGCGAAGCGTAAGCAGCGGAAGCAGGCCAACGCGAATTTTAAGAGAAGCGTACTATGCGCTGTCTTTTGGCAGCCAAGTCAGAGTTTATCGGACGATAGCAAGCTCGGATGAGGCCCGAGCAACTGGTTAAACGCGCCTGCGGCCAAAACGTTGAGTCCGAACTCCGGATTTGCGAGCGATCGCCGGCGGGCGGTATCATCAAGCTGCGAGGAACGGCCATGACGAGGCGAAACAGCGAGAGTGGTTGGCAGCCCGCCGCCTACAGAAACTACAAATGGATTGTCCGTGATCCCGATCTGCTCGGTGGCAAGCTTGCCGTGCGGGGAACGCGGCTCGCAGTTTCCTTCGTGCTCGCTTGTCTGGCGGAGGGAATGGACGCCAAGGAGATTGGACAGACGTACGTGCCGATTCCAAGCGAGGCAATTCCGGAAATCATGAGTCTGGCCTCAAGGCTGATCGATTCGGGAGATGTGGCTACTTGACGCCAACATGCCGATCC
>JBAPSR010000260.1:0-6284 GCA_049281755.1 Binataceae bacterium (SeqCode) | reverse complement strand
TTCCCAATCTGCACCGCCCGCGCGTCATTTGGGCCGGGCTCGAAAGCGAAGCGCTCGCACATCTTGCCCGCCGCGTTGACCAAGCCGCATCGGAGACCGGATTCGCATCCGAGAAGCGTCGATGGTCACCGCACCTGACGCTTGGCAGGGTACGCGATCCGCTTGGCGCGAGTGCCGCGGCGCGCGTGATCGCGGCAGCCGCCGAGCGCGATTTCGGAATCTCCAGAATTGATGAGATGCGGCTCTACCGGAGTCATTTGGGCGCCCTCGGTGCGGGCTACGAAACTCTCGCGCGGTTCGAGTTCGGCGCTGCTGTACGAATAATTCCCGATGGACGATAATCGCGAGAGGAAAGGCGAGTACTGCCATGGCGGAGATTATCAATCTGGCGGAAATTGCGGCTGAGCGGCGCCGCAACCGCAACCCGCGCGCGCCCCAGCGCGAAAGCCTGGAATGCGCCGTAATCGTCCTCGAGCGCAGCCTCGCCGACACCGCGCAGATGCTGCCCGAGACGCCGCGCGCGGAGCACCGCGAAATCCTCGAACGGATCGAGCGGCTCACGATGATGATCCGCTACGCGATGCGAATGCTCGGTGAGGGCGGCGACCCCGGCCTCGACCACGCGCCGAATCGCTCAGGAAGCTGACCCGCGTGAGTGACGATATAAACCTGCGCATCACCGGCGTCGAGCCGGGCGACGAGATCGCCGGCGCGCGCCGTCTCGTCATCCACACCACCCGCGGAGACATCCCGATGCTCCTGCATGCCGCCGCGGAGCCGCGCCGCGCGGTGTTGTGCGCAAGCGGCGCGATGGGCGGGCTCGACGGCCCTGCTCATCTCTACGCGCGGCTCGGCCTTGCGCTGCCGAAGCTGGGCGTCGCGGTCGCGCGGCTGGATTACCGTGCGCCGGGCGAATTCGCCGAATGCCTGGTGGACGCGATGGCGGCGCTGACGTTTCTGCGCGGCGTCGAGTATCAGCGCGTCGCAACTGTCGGACATTCGTTCGGCGGCGCGGTCGCGATCAACGCGGGCACTCTCGCCCCAAGCGTCACCACTGTCGTCGCTATTTCGAGCCAGCTCGGCGGAGCGCACATGGTTGGCGAGCTCGCCCCGCGCCCGCTGTTGCTGGTGCATGGAACCGCCGACGCGATCCTGTCGCATCAATCGTCCGAAGCGCTGTACGAGCGCGCGGGCGAGCCCAAGCGGCTCGAATTGGTCGCGGGCGCCGACCACGGCTTCAGCGCGCATGGCGACAAAGTTTATGAAATCGTCGAGCGCTGGCTGCTCGAACATACCTGACTCCAATCCCCGCACGCGCTATAACCCTCCAAAGGCCGCGGCTCGCGGCAAATCCGCAAAATTACCAGCGCGGAATAAGGATTACAAAGATGGCTGAAGATTACGGCACTCCCGGTTCTCCACAGAGTCTGATCGCGATGATGCAGGGCGCGGCGAGCACCGCGGCGCTCAAGGCCGGAATCGACCTCGAGGTCTTTACCCATATCGCGCATGGCGACGACACGCCGCAGAAGATTGCCGCCGCCAAGAAGCTGCCGGTCCGCTCGACCAGAATCCTGTGCGACGCGCTGGTCGCATTCGGCGCGCTCACGAAGTCCGACGGCCGCTACTCCAATTCCTCGGGCGCGCAGGCGCTGTTCGTAAAAGGCTCCCCCGCGTATGCCGGCGGGATGTCGGCGATCACGGCGAGTCCGCTCATCTGGAACGAACTCGCGCGCCTGACTGAGGTGGTCAAGTCAGGGCACACGCTGCTTGAAAATCGCTCGGCGGAGGCCGAGGACAATCCCTTCTGGCAGGACTTCGCGCGCGGCTCGCGGATGATGGCGCAGCTCGCGGGCCCGGCGATCGCCGAGACGGCGGCATCGATGTTCCCCGGCGGCGGCGCGCCGAAGAAGATTCTCGATATCGCGTGCGGCTCCGGTTTCTACGGGTTCAGCGCGCTCAAGCGCTTTCCCGGCGCGCGGCTGACCAGCGTCGATTGGCCCGGAGTGCTGAAACACGCGCAGGCCAACGCGCAGCAGGCGGGCGTCGCCGATCGCGTCGAGTTCCGCGCGGGCGATATTTTCGCCGATGACCTCGGCTCCGGCTACGATTTGATCCTTGCGCCGAATATCTATCATCACTTTTCGCTCGAAAAGAATCTCGAACTCTCGCGCCGGTTGTATGCCGCGGCGGCGCCCGGCGGCGCGCTGGTGGTGGTCGATATGGTGCCCGACGAGGCGCGGGAGAAAGAGCGTTTTGCGCTCGCGTTCGCTCTCACGATGCTCATCTGGACCCGCGACGGCGACACCTATACGCTTTCTGAATACCGGAAAATGCTCGAGCCGGCCGGCTTCCGCGAGGTCAAACTCGCTACCGTTCCGGGACCTGCCCAATACCAGGCAGTGCTCGCGCGAAAATAGCCGGCGCGCCTGGCGCCGCATCTCCGGCAAAGTGCATATGGTTAGCGGACAACGAATTGCGGTGGTTGGCGCGACCGGGGCGGTCGGCCAGACCACGCTGAAGCTTCTGAAGGAGCGCAACTTCCCGGTGCGCGATCTGCGCGCATTTGCGTCGGCCAGGTCAGTCGGCAAGACGCTGCGCTTCGGCGACGACGATATTTCCGTCGAGCTGCTCGCCGCGAATTCTTTCAAGGATATCGATATCGCCCTGTTCTCGGCCGGCTCCGAACAGTCGCGCGAGTTCGCTCCAATCGCGGTGAAAGCCGGCGCGACCGTGATCGATAAGTCCAGCGCGTTCCGGATGAACTCCGAGGTTCCGCTCGTGGTGCCCGAGATCAACGCCGCCGCCGCCAAAACGCATCGCGGAATTCTCTCCTGCCCGAACTGCACCACGATCGTAACCGTGATGCCGCTGAAGCCTCTGCACGACGCCGGACGCCTGCGCCGCGTAGTCGCGACCAGCTTCCAGGCGGTCTCGGGCGCCGGCGTCGAGGGCATCGCTGCGCTGCGCGAGGAAACCCTCGCGTGGGCGCGCGGAGAGAAAATCGAGCCGCGCCACTTCCAGCATCAGATCGCATTTAACGTAATCCCGCATATCGATAAATTCGGCGAGGGCGGCTACACCGCCGAGGAAATGAAGCTCGTCGGCGAGGTCCGCAAGATTCTCGCGCTGCCCGAGCTCGCGATCTCACCGACCACCGTGCGGGTTCCGGTCTTCACCGCGCATTCGATCGCAGTCAACGCCGAGACCGAGCTGAAAATCACCGCGGTCCAGGCTCGCGCGGCCTTCGAGCGCTTTCCCGGACTGCGCGTCGTCGATGATCCCGCGCACAATCGGTACCCGATGCCGATTATCGCCGAGGGCCAGGACGACTGCATGGTCGGCCGCATCCGCGAGGATCTGGGCGTCGCAAATGCGCTCAACTTCTGGGTGACCGGCGATCAACTGCGCAAGGGCGCGGCGCTCAACGGGATCCAGATCGCGGAACTGCTGCTCTAGTTTTTCCTCAAATGAAAAGCGCCGGGGCGATCGCTCGCTCCGGCGCTTGGTTTTTCCGTTTATCGCGTCCGCGCTACTTCTTCGTGCTCTTATGCGCCGCCGCTTTCGACAGATTCTTCACCCCCGCCGTGCTGAACGAATCTCCCGTAACGGTCGGCAGCGGGAAGTACACCACGCCGTTGAAGTTATTGCAGTTGAGCGGCGTCGTGGTGTTGGCGCATGGACCCTCTCCCAGGAAGGTGGCGATTCCGTCGGGAAAGTCCTCGAACGCGTTGAGATCGATTTGCACCAGGAACGACGGCTGGTCGTCGACAATACAATCCGTCGAGTTCACCGCGTAGGCGAAATTGTTGGTCTCGTCGATCGCAACCCCGTTGGGGAAGCCCTGCGCAACCCACGGGCAATCGTTCGGATCGTTGGGTAGCTGCGTGAGCTGCGGCGATCCCGGTATTCCGGGGAATTGCGTGTTGGTGGTGTCCGGCAGCTGGATCAGCGTGACCGCGTCGGTGCCGGAGGTCGCAATGAACGCGTTGTGCGTGAAGCTGTTGACCGCCGAGATCAGATTGCCCGGCTGCAGATCGGTGACCTGCTGCGAATTCGGCGTCTCGCCGCCCTCCGCCACCGTGCACGCCGGCGGCGTCCCGTTGAGCGTCGAGCCAAACAGATTGACGATCGTAGTGGTGCCGTTCAGCTCGGGTACCGTATCGCCGCCGATCACCGCCAAATCGGTGGTCGCGTCGATCGCTCCGCTCTGCGGCAGCTCGCCGCCATTGGTCAGATTCGAATCGGTCAAAATGCACTCGCCCTTGACCAGATCGACCACGCTGATCGTTCCCGGCTCGGAGCTCGGCACGTCTATCAATTGCTGCGACTCGGTATTGAAGCCGAAACTCTGCGGATAGGTCGCCGGAATCAAGCCGCCGAAGCCCGGCGATGTAGCGCTCGGCGTGAAGGGCAGGAAGCCCGTGCAGTCGCTATCTTCGGGGCACGAACTGTTCGCAACCACACTGATCAGCGCCTGGTCCGTGGTCGGATTGAAGATTACCTGCCCAAACTCTCCGGGCTCGCTGCCGGTTGGCATCGTGATCGGCGAATTCGCGGTGAGCTCGTTGGTGTTCTCATCGAACAGATCGACAAAACCGCCCTCGCCGAACTGCCCACTGACGATAATGACCAGTCCATCGGTCGAATCGACCGCGAGACCGGTGATCGGATCGTCGTGGCTCAGTTCCGCGCTGGCGAGGAACGGATCGGTGGAGTCCGGATCAACCGTGGTATCGATTACTACGATAGCCGGATTGTTGGCTACGGCATTGCTCGTCGCCTTAACCGTGCTCTTCGTCTTCACCGCGTTGCCGCCAGGCGGCAGAGTCGAGGGGTCAGGCGGAGGTGAGATCGGCACGAACGCTTCACCCAGATTCGGATCGATGCCGATCATCGACGAGGCGTTACTGCCTCCGGGAGTCGGCGTCGGCGTCGGCGTGATGGTTGGCGTGACAGTCGGGGTTGCCGTCACCGTGGGAGTTGGTGTGACGGACGGCGTCGGCGAAACGGTCGGCGTCGGCACCTTTTTCGACTTGCAACTCCCGCATGGGTCGCAGGCTGTGAGAAAACCCGCCAGTGCGACCACAAACGCTACTCGGATCGAAAGCCCAAGAACGCGCGACAACATTTGGCTCTGCTCCTGTGTGTGACGACGCGTCGTTCCTCCCCGAAACCAATGGAACGACCGTGATTGCCCACCGCTGGCGCAGGCTACAAGATTCACCTGCTGTATTTCAATCCGAAAATGAGAAGAATTGTTCATCTGCTTGTCTCCGCGTGTCGGAGCCTTGCTGCGATCCAGCCGATTCCTCGCCTGACCGCGTGGTCGGGGAATTGACAGCAATCTCGGCGTCGTATAATTCTGATCCAGCCATTGACGGCCTTATCGAGAGCGGCGGAGGGACTGGCCCGACGATGCCGCAGCAACCGGCTCCTCACGGAGTTGGTGCTAACTCCTGCAAGATCCTTCGATTGAAGGCTCTTGGAAGATAAGGCGAGAGTTGTCCAACCCTCGTCCTTATCGCAGGAAGAGGGTTTTTTGTTCTAACCCTTCATCGTCGGTCTTTCGCTATCACTCGCAAGCCGTGGCACGAGTAGGAAAGACGTTGCCTGATCGACGCATATTGATAATCGGAGCCGGCGGACTCGGCGCGCCAGCCGCACGGGCGCTTGCTCGCGCGGGAGCCGCGAATATAACGATCGTCGATCCCGACCCGGTCGATCTCTCGAATCTCGCGCGCCAGGTGATCTATCGAATCGAAGATCTTGGCCAGCCCAAGGTCCGGGCCGCCGCGCACCGCTTGGGGATCGCGTTCCCGCACCTCGAAATCGAGCCACGCGCGATCGCCTTCGACGTGAACAACGGCCCGGCGCTCGCGGCCGCGCACGATTTCATAATCGACGCGACCGACGACCCGTCCGTGAAGTTTCTGATTAACGATATCGCGTGCGACAGCAATCGCCCGTTCGTTTACGGCGGAGTCCTTGGGATGGCGGGGCAGGCGATGACGGTCCTGCCCGGCCGCTCGGCGTGCCTGCGATGCCTGTTCGAAGCGCCGCCGGAGCCGGGCGAAATCGCGTCGTGCCGCGACGCGGGAATTATCGGCCCGGTCGCCGGCGCGATCGCGGAGATTCAGGCGGCCGAGGCGCTCGCGTACATTCTCGGAGCGACACCGCGCCTCGCCGGACGGATTTTGACCTACGACGCGGCAATTTCCGCGCGCTTTCGGCTGACCGCCGTGGCCGCGCGCGAAGGATGCGGCTGCGGCGCGGCGCACGGC
>JBAPSR010000259.1:0-1863 GCA_049281755.1 Binataceae bacterium (SeqCode) | reverse complement strand
CGACCGACCTGACTGTCGGCCTGATGACCGGTACCAGCCCGGCGAGCGAGAGCCGCACCGATCGGATCAATCCGCTGTGGAGTTCGTACCAATGCAAGGACGCGAAATGGATCTACTTCGTGCTGATCCAGGCCGACCGTTTCTGGCCGCAGTTCTGCGCGGCGCTGGGCCACGCCGAATGGCAAAATGATCCGCGCTTCGCCGACGCCACCGTGCGCGCACAGAACTGCGCCGCGATGACCGCGGCGATCGACGCCGCCGTTGCCACGCGCACCCGCGCGGAATGGGCGCCGATCTTCGATCGCCACGAGCTCATCTGGGCTCCCGTGCATACCGGCGCCGAAGTTCTGCGCGACCCGCAGGCGCACGCGATCGGCGCATTCGCCGAAGTCGATCATCCCGCGTTCCCCGGCGCGAGAGTCGTGAACAGCCCCGTCCATTTCGGCGACGTCGCCCCGCGAGCGCATCGCGCGGCGCCCGAGCTCGGAGCGCATACCGAGGAAGTCGCGCTCGAGGTCGGCCTCACGTGGGAGGAAATCGCGCGGCTCAAAGAGTCCGGCGCGATCGGCTGAAAGCCTTGGTCGCCGCCCGCGCCGGCGATTTCGGCGAAGCCTGATGCGCCCGCAAAATATCTAATTATTTCAGCTACTTAGCCTATTTTCGGTTTCCGCGTTGACTGTTCGCGGACGCGATTCGTATGATTCGGACACTCCCCCGCTCTTCGGAGGTCCGGCCGTGCGCATGATGGTCCCGCCGAAAATTCATCGGCGCTCAATCGACCGCGAATTGGTCGAATTCTTCCACAGCCATCGCAAGGCCGCGTTCAACCGCGCGGTCGCGCGCCTGTGCCGCTACTTCGCGGTGCGGCGTCCGCGAATCTCGTGGTTCGAGTATATCGATTGGGGCAAAGCAGCCGGCAAAACCTATGAAGACGGCCGAATCCATCTGGTGCATCCGGAAAACTGGAAACGCGGCCGTATCCATAACAGCGAGCGGATGTGGGTGCAGATGATCTATCACGAGATGGGTCATTACCTGTTCTGGACCGACGCCGAGCGCAAGGCCGACGCCTTCATGCGCCGGATGGTCACGGGACTTCGCACCCCGCGCAAGGCGCGGCGCCCTTCGATTCGCGGGGCGCGCAAGCGGCGTGTTCGCACCGCGAATACCTCGCGCACGGCGTCGGCGCGGCGAGCGCGGCGCGCCAAAGCGGCGTAGAATCAATTCGCCATGGCGAACAAACCCAACGTCGAGAATCGTTGGTGGGTCGAAACCACCTTCAAGAAACCCAAGCAGGCAAAGTCCGAGATCGAGATGCCGGAGCTGCCGGTCGCGATGGCCTTTTACCAGGTCGCGCGCGATTACGATCAGGATCGCGCCAAGGACGACCTCACCGACAATAACTTGCGCATCGCGCGGCAGGCCAATCCTGGGCAAGGCGAATGGGTTTACGTCGCGATGACGGAAGAGCATTACCCTCCGCATCTGGTCAAACGCGTCAAGGACGAGTTCCGTCTCCCGCGCGAGGCGCGGGGAATAATTCTCGACCACGGCCGCCTGGTGCGGCTTTTAATCTGCGGCCCCGGACTCGAGGACTGGATGCTCGACGTGACGCTCGGCGACGAGCCGTCGGTCGATGCGTACGTGTGGAGCGTGATGTACCGGGAGCGGACCTTTCGCCGCGCCGAAGAAGCGCTCCAGCAGGCGCGCAAATGGGCAATTAACCTGCTGCAATTTCCACCCCCACGCGACGAACCCTTCCGCGGCGCCCTGCTCTAGGCGCACAAGCAGAAATCCTTCCAGCCCGACCCGACCAATCCGTCATCCTGAGCGCAGCGAAGGATCTCCGCGAAGCGATTAGTG
>JBAPSR010000258.1:0-2392 GCA_049281755.1 Binataceae bacterium (SeqCode) | reverse complement strand
GTGGGACTCACGATCGCGCGCCGCCAGATTCGCGCCGACGAAGCGGTGCTGGCCGCGCGCTTCGGCGAAGAGTTCGAGCAATACAAACAAACCACCGACGCGCTCATCCCAAGCATCTGGTAGGGATCGCGAAAACCAATCCGCGATACGTGACTATTCGGTGCGGGCGCGGCGTTGGCAGCGGGCGTGATTGCAAAACTTCTCGCCGGCGAGAGTGGCGATAAATTCACTACCGCATCCTGCGCACCTGACGATCGATTCGCCGGGCATTAGCTGCGGCGCGGGCGCGACTTGCATCACCGCGGCGGTCATAATCTCGGTCGTGGCGCCCTTGGCGCCCAACGTGGCCAGCGCGTCGGCGCGTTCGTTTAGCTCGTCGCCGGCGTGGCCGCGCACCCATTCGAAATCGACCTTGCGCTGCGCTGCCTCGGCGTCGAGCTGGCTCCATAGCTCCAGATTCGCTTTGCGTTTCCATCCGCGGGTCATCGTGTTGACGACGTACTGGCTATCGCTGCGCAGTATCACATGGGCGCCGGGCTGGATCGCACGCAAGGCCTGAATCGCCGCGGTCAGCTCCATCTGATTGTTGGTGGTATGGCCGCCGTGTCCGTTGATCTCGCGGCGTGAGCCGTCGGGCGCAATAATCACCACGCCCCATCCGCCGCGCCCGGGATTTCCGTGGCACGCGCCGTCGGCATAAGCGAGATAGGCATCGCGAGAGGGCATTGTCGAATTCTAACTCTGCCCGCGCGCGCGAGTTAAGGCGGCGAACCAATCAAGATAGCGGCGTGCGGATTGCGCCCAGGAAAAATCCTGCGCAAAGCAGTTCGCCACGAGCTTTCGCCATGCGGGCGGCCGCGCGAATGCGGCGGTCATCCGCGCGATGGCGGCGACCAATTCTCCCGCGTCATATTTCTCGAACACGAAACCGGTTCCGCGTTCGGCCGCCGGATCAAACTCGCTCACCGTGTCGCGCAGGCCGCCGGTCGCGCGGACGATCGGCGCGGTGCCGTATTTGAGCGCGTACATCTGGGTGAGTCCGCACGGCTCGAACCGCGAGGGCATCAGGAACGCGTCGCATCCGGCCTGGATGCGATGCGCCATCGGATTGTCGAACTCCAGAATCACGCGGAACTGATCGGGATAGCGTTTGCGCGCGGCGCTGAAAAATTCTTCGAGCGCCTTGTCGCCGCTCGCCAGCATCACGAGCTGCACTCCGAGCGCCATCACGTCATCGAGCGCGTCGCGCAGCAGGTCGCAGCCTTTTTGCGTGGTGAGCCGCGTGACCATCCCGATAAGCGCGCGATCGTCCCATCCCGGCAGTTCGAGCGAGTCGCGCAGGTCGCGGGCGCATACGCGTTTGCCGCCGGGCATCGCCGGCGTGTACGGCGCGGCGATCAGATCGTCGTGTGCGGGGTTCCATTCGCGATAGTCCGCGCCGTTTAAGATTCCGATAAAGCGCTCGCCCTTGTTCCCGAGCACGCCTTCGAGGCCGAAGCCGAGTTCCGGATCGGCGGTGACTTCGCGCGCGTAGCTCGGGCTGACGGTCGAGACTCCGTCGGCGAGACCGATCGCGCCTTTCATCAGATTCATGCGGCCGAAAAATTCGAGCCCGTCGATTCCGAAGTGCGATCGATCGATTCCCAGCAGCGGAAATTGCGCGGCGTCGTAGATTCCCTGGAAAGCGAGATTGTGAATCGTGAACGCGATCGTCGTGCGCGCAAAGCGCTCGCGCAAGGCTGCGTCGGCGCGCGCGACGATCGGCGCGACCGAGGCGTGCCAATCGTGGGCGTGCAAGACGTCGGGCTGGATAATTTCGGCGGCTGCTATCGCCGCGGCTTTGCCGAAGAAGGCGAAGCGGCGCAGATTGTCAGGAAAGTCGCCGTCCTTGTCGCCATAAACCCCATCGCGCGCGAAGAACTCCGGATGATCGATCAGATAGATCGGCACGCCGTGCGAATCCTCGGCGCGCAGCACGCGGAATGGATGCGCTTCCGAGCCGAGATGCGCCGTCATCGCGGGACCGACCGGCTCCGCCTTGAGCTTCGAGGTGATGGACTTGTAACCGGGAACGATGACGGCCGGCTGCGCGCCCGCATCCTTGAATGCGGCCGGCAGAGCACCGATAACGTCGGCGAGTCCGCCAACTTTCGCCCACGGAGAAATCTCTGCTGCTACGATCGCGATCTTCACTACCTGATCAGTAAAACATCAGACAGCATCGCGCGCCAGAGAATCATCGGTAAGGCGGCCGTGAGGCCGCCGTCGACGACGGGCGAGACGCCCGCCCCACTGATTTTTTCGGTAACGCGGGTCAGGATTTGCGGGACTTTGAGGTGAACGCTGCTATGCGGTCGCGCATGTCAGGGCCTACTCCGGCGCTGCGAAAGAC
>JBAPSR010000257.1:0-1557 GCA_049281755.1 Binataceae bacterium (SeqCode) | reverse complement strand
CGCGCAGCCAGTTTTCGTTGACCAGCGGCGTCAACCACGCAAGGCAAATGATGACGAGTGCGCCGCCGCCCAGAAGCCATCGCCAATCAGCGGGGTCGTGCCGCTCGGCCGTGACCAGATTGCGAATAGCGCGTGCGAGCCTCGTCGCTCCGAGTCCGGCGACGATCGCGATAAACGGTATCGCCTCCAAATAGTTGTGCCCCCACGCGGTCGGGCTGAGCACGCCGAAGAAGAGATACTCAGCGCCCGCAAGGTACAGCACGAGGGCGGTTGCCCGGTTGATCGGGAGCGCGATCGCGAGCCGAATCGCGCCCAGGATCGCGAGCGGCGCGAGAATATCGAGAATCTGCGCCGGATAGAGCGTTGCCGCGGCTCCGCCGGTTTCGCGCCCCTTCATGAAATGGAAGATGAAGGTCTGAAAGACGAAATCGTATCCGTAGCGCCAGTAACAGAAGGCGCACAGAAGCCCGATCGCCGCCGTCAACGCCACGCCGATTTCGATCGCCCGCGCAATGCGCCGCTCCGCCGCCGCTACGAACAGCAGTATCACCGCGGCGGGAATGACCGCCGTGAGCTTGATCGAGCACGCGAGCGCGAGCAATCCCGCCACCGCCATCGCGCGCCAGAACAGCCCGGTCGCGGCGCCGTCAAGGATCATGATCGCCGCGCCCATCACGATCGGCGCGACAAAACATTCGCGCTCGTAAACGTGGTAGCGAAAGACCAGCGAGCTGAAAGCGTATAGAATCGCCGACGCAACTCCGGCGCGCCGTCCGCCGGCACGCGCACCGAGCGCAAAAACCATCACACTCGTGATATAAATCGCGGCTTCGTTCAGGAGTTCGATTCGAAAATGGCTCGCGCCAAATATCTTGAGATAACCGCCCGCGATCCACTCGAGCATCGGCAGATGCGGATGCACGAAATCCAGGTACGGGCGCATCCCGGATGCGACCAGGTACGCGCTCTCGAGGTAGAAATCGTCCTCGACCCAAATTTCCGGGTACAGCAGCCGGATGACGCGCGGTATGACGAGGACCAGCGCCAGAGCTGCGCCGATCTGCGCGTGATACGCCGGTTGCGCTTGGGAGCGTGCGTCCCGCGATGACTTCCGCGTCATCCCAAAACCCTCGCCATGGCCCTCAGGAATCTGCCGCTCCGGCGCGGCGTTTCGCCGCGCGCGATACGGTGGTGCTCGCCGCAATCCTGGCTTTCGCGATGCTGCTGATGCTGCACGCGGGCTCGCGCCGCGGCGCCGAGTTCATGCCGTGGCCCGACGGACTCGAATACGCCGCGATGTCGGTTAACCTCGCGCATGGGCTGGGTCCGGTTCTCCATTTCGGAGGTTATACTTACCCGTCGCGGTACACCGCTGGCTACCCGCTGATCGTGGCGGCGCTAGTGCCGCGCGTGGTCGCCGTCTCGCACGCGTATTTCGTGACGATCGCTCTGGGACTGCTCGCGATTGCGGCGATCTTCGCCCTCGCGCGGCGGATGTTCGATCTCCAAACGGCGACGATTGCGGCGCTGGTGCTTGCGGCTTCGCCGGTCTTCATC
>JBAPSR010000256.1:0-12726 GCA_049281755.1 Binataceae bacterium (SeqCode) | reverse complement strand
GCGGCGCATGAATCGCCGCCGCGCGGGCGAGAGCCAGAAGAGCAGCGCCGCGAGCATCGTGGCGTCGGTTTAGCACAATGCACGGCGCGCGCAGAATCGGGACTGCGTTGCGGGAGAAGCAGCGTTCCCGCACAATCGCGGCTGCGCAGTCGATTACTGCGACCGCGCGAGGTGATCATGGAACAGACGGCAATCTTCGGTCCGATGTTCGCGATGATTCTGCTGACGCTCGTGGTGTGGGTGTATATGTACGTTCGCCGCATCAGCTTCATCACCAGCGGCAATTTCACCCGGCAAGACCTGACTCCTGCGGGGTTAGCGCAGCTCTCGCCGCCGGCGGTCGCGAACCCCTCGGACAACCTGAAGAATCTGTTCGAGATTCCGGTGCTCTTCTATGTCCTGGTGCTCTATCTATTCGCCGTGAAGCGGGTCGATGCGTTGTATGTGGACGCCGCGTGGATCTTCGTCGCGTTCCGCGTCCTGCACAGCGCGGTTCACTGCACCTTCAACCTCATCATGCTGCGATTTTATCTCTACCTGATCGCGACCGTCGCCGTATGGTTCATCGCGTTCCGCGCCGGGATAACCTACTTCGGCGGGTGAAAGATAAAGAAAGGCCGCTCAAGCGATTACTCGAGCGGCCGATGTGTACAAATCTGAAATTCGTTCAGGCGCTGAACGATGACCCGCAACCGCAGGTGCGGCTGGCTCGAGGATTGTCGAAGCGGAAACCCGCGCCGTGCAGACCCTCGACGAAGTCGAGCGTAGTGCCTGCGATATACGGCAGCGAGAAATCGTCGATATACACGCGCATCCCGTCGAACTCCGCCACCCGGTCGCCATCCTTCTGCTGGTCGAAATTGATTTGATACTGAAAGCCAGAGCATCCTCCGCCAACCACGCTGATGCGGATGCCGTGCTCGGCGCCCAAGCCCTCTTTAGCGTGCATTTTGCGAACCATCTCGACCGCCTTGGGCGTGAGCTTCACGTCGGGCAAAGTCGAGCTGTCAACCGGAGCAGAATTTTCCGGCGCGGAATTTTCCCGGACAGAATCCTCCGCGCGGGAATGTTCGATATGCAACTCTTTGCGCTCTTCCTGGTTGATTTCCTCGGCCATCTTTGTCCTCCGGATACCAATGCGGTCCAGACCGCATCGCCCTAGCACTTTGAACCTAATTACTCCTAATTCTGGAGTCAATGACTCCACAATTATATACTCAATAATACCGCCTGGATGCTAAGGTTTTTGGTTGCGATGGTCGATTTAACGAAAATCATAGAGACTGCGGCGCGTGCGCGCGGGTTCGCGATGGTCGGGTTCGCGCGTCTGCACCCGCTGGCTGCTCGCGGCGAATTTTTCGCCGATTGGCTCGCGGACGGCCGCCACGGCACGATGCAGTATCTTGCGCGCGATCCGGCGCGGCGAATCGACCCGCGCGTCCTCGACTCGCGCTTCAAATCCGTCGTCAGCCTCGCCTACCCTTACGCCGCCGTGCGCCCGCCGGAAATCGACTGGCGCGCGGAACTGCGCGGGCGAATGGCCGCGTATGCGCTCGGCCCGGATTACCACGACTATGTTCTAGCCGCCGCGAAGTCCGTCACCGCCGCAATCCTGACCGAGCATCCTCGCTCGATCACGCGCACGTATGTCGATACCGGGCCGGTCTTCGAACGCGAATGGGCGTCGCAGGCGGGGCTTGGATGGTTCGGCAGGAACACGATGCTGCTCAACCGGGAGCATGGCTCGTATTTTTTTCTGGCCGAGATTTTCACCGACCTCGCGATCGACGCGCCCGCCGCGCCCTATCGTGACCATTGCGGGACCTGCCGGCGATGCGTCGATTTGTGCCCGACCGGTGCGCTCGAAGACGGCTACAAGATTGAGCCGCGGGTGTGCATCTCGTACCTGACCATCGAGCATCGCGGCGCGATTGCGCTCGAACTTCGCCCGAAACTCGGCGAGTGGATTTTTGGCTGCGACATCTGCAACGACGTATGCCCCTGGAACGCGCCCGAAAACGAACCCAAAGAAAAAGCTCTCAAGGACAATAGCGATCGGCTCGCGGCGCTCCCGTTTCTGCCTGACCTCCTTGCGCTGGACGACGCGGCCTTCGGCCGCAGATTCTCCGGCAGCGCAATCAAGCGCACCAAGCGGCGCGGGCTGTTGCGCAACGCCGCGATCGTTCTGGGCAACACCGGAAATCGCGACGCGGTCCCCGCCCTCGCGCGCACCCTCGAAAATGAATACGAACCCACCGTGCGCGCGCATGCCGCGTGGGCGCTCGGCAATCTCGGCGGCGCAGCGGCGCAGGGCGCGCTCGAACGAGCGTTGCGGCGCGAGACGCAGCGCGAAGTTGCCGATGAAATTACGCTGGCGATGGGCGAAATCAAAAGCCAGGCGCTTGTCAAAACCCCCGCGCCATTAGAGACTCGGAAGTGAGGAAGTTTTGCGATGATCAACGATGACGCGCGCCGCGAGTTTACCTCGATCGCATCGCGCGAGCCGGTTCCGCTGGCGCGCGGGGCGTTGCTGATCGCCAAGGAGGAATATCCCGCGCTCGACGTTGACCATTATCTCGAGCGAATCGCCGCGCTGGCGCGTGAGGCCGAGCCGATAGTGCATGCGGGCAGCGACACGGTCGAGCGAATCCAGCTCCTGTCGCATTTCCTCTTCGAGCAGAAGGGCTTCCAGGGAAATCGCGACGAATACAGCGATCCGCGCAACTCCTTTCTGAATGACGTGCTCGAGCGGCGCAAGGGAATTCCGATTACGCTGTCGGTGATCTATCTGGAAGTCGGACGCCGGCTCGGGCTCAATCTTTACGGCATCTCGTTTCCCACTCATTTCCTGGTCAAGGCGGTCGATGAACGCGGAGAGCTGGTGATCGATCCGTTCTACGACGGCGCGATTCTGAGCCTCGAGGATATTCGCGCGCGCCTGGCCGAGAATTTCGGCCAGCCGGTCGAGCTGCATCCGGCGATGCTCAGACCGATCGGCGCGCGCGCAACTCTCGCGCGGATGCTGGTGAACCTGAAGATCATTTACCTCGCGGCGTCGGACTGGAGCCGCGCGCTTTCCGCGCTCGACCGTATCCTGCTGCTCGATCCGCGTTCGGTCGAGGCGCTGGCCGAGCGCGGCGGGCTGTTCGAGCGGCTCGAATGCTTCAAGGCCGCACTCGACGATTTTCAGAGCTTCCTGTCGATCGCCCCGGAGCATCCGGGAGCGGATAACGCGCGGGAGTCGGTGCTGCGCCTGGTGCGCCAGGTCGCGCTGATCAACTAGGGCGCGCTCGAGCGCGCTTGCCCGAATTTCCTCGATGATCGAACCGCACAAACCGCGCGACTTTTTCGAAGCGAGCGCCGCCGGCGCCGCCGACCACGAGCTGCGCCGCAAGCTCGAGAGCGCCAGCGCGCGCCATCTCGAGCACTTCGGACAAGTGCGCGACGAATTCACGCCCTACGAAGACGAACGCACGGCGGCGCGCGCGATCAAGCAGGACGCGATCGGACGCCTCGACGAGTTGCTGGTCGAGCTGACGAAAAAACTCGAAGCGCACGGATGCAAGGTCTTCTTCGCCGCGAACGCCGGCGAGGCGCGCGACTATATCGTGAAGCTCGCGCAGGCTTCAGGAGCCAAGCGCGTCGTCAAGGGCAAGTCGATGACGACCGAGGAGATCACGCTCAATCCCGCGCTGGAAAGCGCCGGGATGGAAGTGCTGGAGACCGACCTCGGCGAATATATCGTGCAGCTTCGCCACGAACCGCCCTCGCACATCATCACGCCCGCGATTCATCTCTCCAAGGAAGACATCGGGAATCTTTTCCACGAGAAGTTCGGAATACCTTACACGCCCGAACCGGCCGAGCTGACCGCCGAGGCGCGCACCCGTCTGCGCGAGAGTTTTCTGCGCGCCGATTTCGGAATCACCGGCGTCAATTTCGCGATCGCCGAGACCGGCACGCTGGTCGTGGTCGAGAACGAAGGCAACGGCCGCATGTCCTCGACGCTGCCTGAGGTTTTCGTCGCCATCATGGGAATCGAAAAGGTCATTCCCAGGCTGGCCGACCTGCCGCATTTTCTTGAAATTCTCGGACGCACGGCGACCGGGCAGAAGCTCACCACCTACACCAACTTCATCCGCGGACCGCGTGCGGCCGGCGAGCTTGACGGACCACGCGAGATGCACGTGGTCATATTGGACAACGGACGCAGCGCGATGCTCGCGGACCCGGTCTTGCGCGAAGCGCTGATGTGCATCCGATGCGGCGCGTGCCTGAACGTATGCCCGGTCTATCGGCACATCGGAGGGCACGCCTACCAATCGCCGTATCCCGGGCCGATTGGATCGATCATCAGCCCGAACCTGGTTGGCTCCGCCGCGGCGCATCTGCCTTTCGCCTCGACGCTGTGCGGGGCGTGCAAAGATGTGTGCCCGGTGAAAATCGATATCCCGCGTATCCTGCTGCATCTGCGCTGGAAGGAAACGTCGTCGGAGACTCCGCCCAATTGGCCGGGCGCTGCAAACCGCGCACGCGCGGGAGCACGCCGATTCGCGCGGATGGCGCGGCATCCGCGCACCATCCGGATCCTTGGGCGGATTGCCGCGATGATGATGAAGCCGCTCGCGCACGACGGATGGATTCGGCGGATGCCGCCGCCGTTTGGCAACTGGACCAAGCTTCGCGACTTTCCGCGGCCACGGCCGAGAGCGCGCCGCGGCGTCGAAGGTCGGGACGCAAAGATCTGAAGATGGCCGAGCTTCACAAAATCGTCGCGACGCTCAAGTCCGCTCTGGAAGCGGGCGCGCCCAACCCCGTGCAGGAGCACGCCGGGCAGACGGCGGCGGTTCCGCTCGCCGCCGACGCGTATCGCGCGGAACTCGTGGCGCGTTTCGCGCGCGAGCTCGAAGCGGTCGGCGGACGCTTTCTGGGAGTCTTCACCCCCGCCGAAGCGACCGCCGCAATCGTCACCTTGGCCAAAGAAACGAACCCGCGCCTGGTCGCGATCGGCGACGGCGTCGCGACGGACACCAATGCGATCGCGTCCGCGCTAGATGCGGCGGGCATCGCAATAATGCGCACCGCGCCGACCACCGACCCCGAAGCGCGCGCCGCGATTCGCGATCGCATGGCAAGGGCGGACATCGCAGTCGCGGAGGCCGACTACGCGATCGCCTCGACCGGCACGCTCGCGGTCCTGTCGATGCCGACGCGGCCGAGTTCGCTCACGCTGCTTGCGCCCGCCAGCGTGATTTTCGTGCAGATCGATCGGATCGTTCCCGATCTCGCCGCCGCTCTCGATGCGTTCGGTCCCGACACTCTCGCCGCCAGTCGCATGACGCTCATCACCGGACCGAGCCGCACCGCCGATATTGAAAAACGCATCGTGCTCGGTGTGCACGGCCCGAAATCTCTCGACGTGCTCGTCATCTGGCCGCACGATGACTGAAGTCCAGCTCTTTTCGACTTGCCTTGCCGAAGAATTTTTTCCCGAAGTCGGCGACGCCGCGGCGACCGTGCTGGAGCGGCTGCGGCTCAAGGTGCGTCCGCTGCGCGGCGCATTCTGCTGCGGACAGGTGGCCTTCAACGAGGGCTTTCGCGCTGAAGCCGTCGATCTCGCACGGCGTTTCCTGGCTGCATGCAAACCTGACACTCCGATCATAGTCCCGTCGGGTTCGTGCTCGAGCATGCTCAAGATTTTCTATTCTGATCTTCTCGCGCACGACGAAGCGCTCGCGCACAAGGCCGCCGCGATTCGCCCGTGGGTTTACGAATTCTCGCAGTTCATCGTCAGCGTGATGAAGGTCAAATACGTCGGCGCACGGTTCGAACGTGCGGTCGCGTACCATCCGTCGTGCCACCTGATGCGCGAGCTGCGCGTGCGCGAAGAACCAATGGCGCTGCTGAGCGCCGTCAATGGGATTCGATTGGTCGAGGTGCGCGACCGCGAGGAATGCTGCGGCTTCGGCGGATTGTTCTCGGTCAAGTTTCCGCATATCTCGGGCGCGATGCTCGAGGACAAGCTCGCGCGGATCCGCGAAAGCGGGGCCGAGGTCGTAGTCTCGAACGATTGCGGATGCCTGATGCAAATCGGGGGCGGACTGCATCGCGCGGGCGCTGGAATCGAGGTGCGCCACCTCGCCGAGATTCTGGCCGCGCGATAACGATCACTCAGTGTTGCGAGTCCCGCGCGGAGCGCGCACGGCACTGACTGCGCACAAGCACGCGATCATCAGCGCCGTGATTCCGAACGCGAGTTGCATCGAGCCGCGTGCGCCGATCGCCACGAGCGCGTAGCCCATCATCCACGGCACCAGGATCGCGCCGATCGCACCGCCGGCCGCGACCACCGAAGTCATTCGTCCAACCTCGGCGGGAAAAGCCGCCGCGCCGATAGCGATCATGTTTGGAAACACCGGGCCATAGCCGACGCCAATCAGAAAAATCATGACCGCGGCGAATCCCGGCACCGATGGTCCCGCGACGAGACCCGCAATCGCCGCCGCACTGAGCGCCGCCGCCGCGACTGACATTGCTTTTGGCGCTGATCGATGAGCTAGCGCACCGCCCGCCATTCGGCCGGCAACCAACCCGAACCAGTAGAGCGATACCGCCCACGACGCGACCGCGGCCGATACCGCCATGCGCGCGCGCAGATAAGAAAACAGCCACGCGCCGACTCCGGTCTCGGCGCCGACGTAGAGAAACAGGACCGCGGCGATTATCCAGATCGTTGGATGCGCCAATACCGCAAGAGCGCCTTCGACCTCTTCCGGCGCAGCGCGAGTATCCACCGACGGTGCGCGCCACAGCATCAGCGATACCACTGCAGTCACCGCGGCGCCGCCGACGAAGGTTGTCGAATAGGAGACGTGATCTCGCAGCGCGAATCCGACGATTACCGGCCCTAAAAGAGCGCCGATTCCGAACATCATGTGCAGATAGTTGAGCGCCGCACCCAGCCGCTCGCGATTCAAATCGGCGACGATCGCGTTGCTAGCGATATCGATTGCGCCCTGCCCCAGCCCGACCACTGCCGCCGCCGCGAGCATCAGGCCGAGCTGCGGCGCGAGCGCGACGCCGCACAATCCCACACTCACCAGGAACATCGCGCCGCGGAGCATCTGCTGCGCACTGCGCCGATGCGCGATCTCGCCGCCCGCAATCAAGGCCGCGAAGTACCCCGCCGCAACCGCGCTTACAATAAGACCGCCCTGATCGATCGGCACCCGCATCGACGCGGAGATTTCGACCAGAAACGGCCCGAGCCATCCGACGTTCACGCCCTGCGTGACCATGCACGCGTACGCCAGGCGCGTGAGCCCTCGCTCGGCACTGCGCGCCTCGAGCGCGGAAAATTCCTCTGGTACGGACTGAATAGCGATTGCGGTCAGGCCCGGCCGGCTTGTGAGGTCGCGATCAGATTCGCGATTTTCTGAAGGCGCTCTTCGAACCGCGCCTCATGCTCGCGGACGTGCGCCTCGAGCGCCCGGGTCTGCTCGGAAAGCTCAACGACTTTGTTTTCGAGCTCGGCGATTCGCGCTTCCAGCCGAGAATCACTCGCGGACGGTTTTTTCGTTCCACCGTTGGACATGACGTTTCCTCCGCAAGCGACTTGGCGTTCAGTGGCGTTCGTGTACGTAGATTCCGGGTGCGGGATCGGAAGCCTGGTAGCGCTCGCTGCCGAGCCGCGACGGCGCGGGCTTTTCCCATCCGGCGCGAGCGGTTAGCCACTTGAGCCAATGATCCCACCAGCTTCCCTTGCTCTCAACCGCGCCCTTTAGCCAATGGTCCGGGTCATCGGGCAGGCGCTGGTTGATATAGTAACGCGCTTTGAAATTTCCCGGCGGATTAACCAGGCTCTGAATATGTCCGCTCGAGCCAAGCACAAACTCGACGCTGCCGCCGAACATCCGGGTCGAGCTATAGCACGCGCGCCAGGGGCAGATGTGATCGGTCATCCCGGCGACCAGGTACATATCATTCTTGACTGAGCGCAAATCGACCGGCGTTCCGAGAATACTCACTTCGTTTGAGCTGGTAAGTGGATTGCTCAGAAACAGGCCGAGAAACCCTTCGTGCAGCTTGGCGGGCAGACAGGTCGAATCACTATTCCAATATAGTATGTCGAATGCGGCGGGCTGCTGGCCCATCAGGTAGTTATTTACCCAGTAGTTCCAGACCAGGTCGTTGGGCCGAAGCCACGCGAACACGCGCGCCATGTCGGCGCCGTCGAGGATGCCCTTGCGTTTCGAACGTGCGATGGCCGACTTGATCGCGTCTTCGGTCGCGAACATCCCGGTCATCGACGGCATCGAGGTGTCCAGCATCGTCACCAACAGCGTCGCTGCGTGCACGCGGCTTTCTCCGGCCGCCGCCAGATGTCCCAGCATCAGCGAGGTGGTGATTCCGCCGGCGCAAACCGCTACTACATTCGCGTCGGCACTCCCGGTGATTTCGCACGCGGCGTCGATCGCCTGCTCGCAAACGGTTACATAGTCATCGAGGCCCCAGTCGCGGTTTGCGGGCGTCGGATTGCGCCAACTGATAGTGAAGACCTGGATTCCGTGTTTGACTGCGTATTCGATAAAGCTCCGGCCGGGCGCCAGATCCATAATGTAGTATTTGTTGATTTGCGGAGGAATCAACACCACCGGCCGCTCGAACACTTTGTCGGTCGCGGGAGTGTACTGAATAACTTCACACAACGGGGTATGCAGTACCACCGCGCCGGGCGAGACCGCGAGGTTTCTGCCGACCTCGAACGGCCGCTTATCCACCTGCTCGGGCATCGCACCGTTGTAGATGGTGTCGCTCACGAGATTTTTGAGTCCCCGCACCAGGCTCATGCCCGCGGTATCAAACACGCGTTTGAGCGCGGCCGGATTCCCGGCCAGCGTATTGGTCGGCGCGAGCGCCTCGGTCATCAGGGTAACGGCAAAGCGCATCTGCTCGGCGTCTTTCCAGTCGCCGAAGTCATCGTCGCCGACCAGATCGTGCATCGCGGTGCGCCACGCCAAATAGGACTGCATCACGCGGCGGTAGAGCGGATGCTCGCGCCACGCGGCATCGCCAAAGCGCTTGTCGGCGGCTTCGGGTTCGATTTCCGACATCCCGGTCGCGACTTGCGCGAGCTCGAGGCCGAGCTGCATCCCGCGCGAGGCAACCGCCGCCGGATGCGCCGCAAGATGGCCGAAGAATCTGGCGAGCGTGCCGACTATCTGCGCGGCGTCGATGCCGACGAACGGGTTGGCGCCGAGGATCGCGTTGAGCGCGGGATGCTCTTCCTCAGTGATTTTCTCCGCGATTTTGTGTTCCGCGGCGCTGGCTTCGACCCGGGTTTTGGCAGCGGCATCCATAATCTCACCTCGTGCTCGGCTCGTTCGCTTCTCAGCCGAGCAGCTCGATCCCGTGCGAGAACATCGTGGGCGCGGAGAGCGCTATATCTTCCCAGTGCGGATCGTCGCGCTTGCCGCGCCGATGCAGCATCACGTTGAAACAGGTGATCACGCCGAACCGGTAGCCCGCGAACGCGCGGAACCATCGGACTTCATCCGCGGAGACCGGAACTCCCGCCACCTCCGAGTACACCGTGAAGATCTCGTCGGCGCTGAGCGGCGAAGTGCGATTCGCGTCGTTCGTAACATAGAAGCTGGCAGGATCGGCGAAAAACGAGATCCATCCGACGTCAAGCAGAGTCGGGCCGCATAGCGCGATCTCCCAATCGATCAGCGCGGCAACCTCGCCCCGGTCGAACATGATGTTCGACCACTGGAAATCGCCGTGAACGCATCCGACGCGAGGATTTTTGGGCAGCGACGCGTAGAGTTTCGCGCGCAGCTCAGGACCGCGCGCGACAACCGCGGGATCAAGCGTCGGGCGGTCGAGCAGATGATCGAGCCGCTTCATCTCGTCGCTGAGCGGAGTCGGGTCGCCCCAGGCGTCGCGGCGCGTGCTCCAATCGACGCGATGCAGCGCGCCGAGCTTCCCGATCGCCTTGTGCGCCAGGCTGCGCGCTTCGCCGCGCGAGATTGGAGGATTGTCAGCGAGGCGGAATCCGTCGAGGAATCCATCAACGAAATACGGCCGTCCGAAGAATTCCGCTTCGTCGCCGTACCAGATTATCGGCGGCACCGGGACGTCGGTGTTGGCCAGTGACTGCATGATCTTGGCCTGCCGAATCACGTCAGCCGGCCCCGAGATTCTCACCCCCTCGGGCGCGACGCGCAGCACCAGCTTGCCGACGGGGACGCCCGGCGTGGTGCGATCGAGAATGAAGCTGTAACCGAATCCGGCGTGACCGGGCAGCGGCGAGATTTCGCGCACGGCAGCGCCTGAGTCGGCGGTCTTCGCGCGCACCAGGCGAGTGAGTTGGACGGAAATCTCTTCGATGGTTGGCGGCATGGCCGATTCCAATGCTCTCTGGCGTTATCCCTTCATGCCGGTTTGCGCGGATGCGGGGTGCAAGCTCGACTTCGCGCTCGGGCGCGCCTCGACCCGCTTGAACCATGCGCTCAGGTTCGCGTGCGAGGGATCGATCTTTTGGCCGACGCCGGAACCGAAATCGAGCGCGCAGTACAAAATGATATCGGCGATCGTAAACCGCTTGCCGGCGATATAGTCGCGTCCAGCCAGCAGACCGTCGAGCCACTTGAGTCCGTCCTGCGAGACCTGCTTCAAGCCGGGCGCGGCCTCCGGCAGGATCCGCATGCGATCCTTGAACAGCGCGGCGCCTTCGGAATAACGGAAGCCGTTGTAGAGATGCTCGGTGATTTTGAGCTCGATGCGCCGCTGCCACATCCGCGCCTCGGCGCGTTCCTCCGCAGTGGTGCCGATAAGCGCAGGCGTCGGATGCTTCTCTTCCAGGTATTCCCAAATTGCAACGGTTTCACCGATACACTGGCCGTTGTCGAGTTCGAGCGCGGGCAGTTGGCCGCCGGGATTGCGGTCGGTATAGGGAGCGCGGCGATTTTCCGCTTTCATCAAATCGACATCCTTGGTGTCGAGCTTGATGCCTTTTTCCGCCAGAAACATCCGCGTCGCGCGCGGATTAGGACCGAAGGAATCGTATAGATGCATGCGGGTTTCTCCTTGTCTTCGGGCCGAACTATACCCGATCGCGGCGCCGAGCATAAAACGGCCCGCGATGCCGTATTGCTAATACCTGATCGCGTCAGGTAGGAATCTGACGATGAGATTTTGCCCGCATTGCGGCGCCCCGTTGATGGCTGGCGCGAAGTTCTGCGTCGAATGCGGCCGCGCACTCGGCGCCGCGGCTTCGCCAGCCGGCTCTGAAGAGGCGGCCACGCCGTCGACCGCGGCCGTGGCGAAAGAGACGATTCCGCTGACGTTCGCGTTCGTGGCGGTGTTCATCGCGATAACCGTGATTGGACTTGGCGCCGCCGCGTGGATCATGTGGCGCACTCCGGCGGCCGTGAAACAGCAGGTCGCCTCGGCACCCATCGCGCAAACCGACAGCAACCCGCTCCCGGACGGGAACGCGAGCAACTCTCTCGGCGGCACGGCCGGCAACAATGCTCCGGGTCAGCTTCCGGCAGGGCATCCGCGGGTCCAGCTTCCGACCGAGGCGCGCAGCTTTATCGACAAGATCGAAAAGGACGCCAAGGCGAAACCCAAAGACGCCGCCGCGTGGATCGAGCTGGGCAATGTTTCGATGCGCGCCGCGATGTTCGACGATACGTACTACGGCAAGGCCATCGACGCATACGGCCACGTGCTGAAGCTCGAGCCCGACAATCTGCAGGCGCTGCGCGGAATCGGCGATATCGATTACGACACCAACAAATACGACCAGGCGATCGCCGCGTACGAGCACTATCTGAAGAAGAAGCCCGACGATCCGGAGGTGCGCACCGATCTCGGCACGATGTATCTGTACACCGGCAATCCGGACCAGGCGCTGGTGCAATATCAGCGCGCAATCAAGATCAAGCCCGACATGTTTCAGGCGTACTACAATATGGGCGTTGCGTTCGCACAGCAGAACAAGCAGGGCGACGCGCAGGCGGCGCTGACCAAGGCCTACAGCCTCGCGCCGGACGACAACGCCAAGGGCCAGGTGAAAGATCTGATGGCGAAGATCGCGGGCGGCGGCGCAGGCTCCGTCGCGTCAGCGGCATCCGACGCGAACGCTGCCGGATCGCAGGCGTCTGCCTCGGTGCCGGCGGTGGCGCAGCCCGCTACGACTTTCCAGGGAGACCTCGAGCAGATAGTGCGCGGGCTTCCGATCGCCGGACCCAAGGTGGGTTCGTTTCAATGGTCGTCGAAAACCCGGGCCAAGCTCTTAATGGATAATTTTCCGATGGACCAGATGCCGCCATTCGCGAAGCAAAAGTTCATGACCGATCTCAAGTCTGGAATCGACACCGCGAAAAAAGACTACAAAGTCAGCGGTCCGGTCGAGGTCCAAATCATCGACACCGCCAGCGGCCGCGTGATGGAAACGGTCACCGAGTAGCGGGCTGCGCGCATCCGTCGCCAGGCAGCATGGCGGTCAGAAACTCGAAAGAGATTACCCGGGATGGAAGAGAAAACCTCCGCGCGCCTGGGCACAGTCGCGAGCCGGCAGACGCTGGTCCTGACGCATGTCGGCCGCAAGTCGGGCAAGTCATACGACGTGACGATCTGGTTCGTCGTCGCGGGCGACAGGATCATCCTTCCGACGGCGAACGTCGCGCGCAACTGGGTAAAGAATCTGCGCAAAAC
>JBAPSR010000255.1:0-4769 GCA_049281755.1 Binataceae bacterium (SeqCode) | reverse complement strand
CCGTCGTCGCTACCATATTCCTCTGCGCCTTTTCGGTTTCAGGTGCGATCTTTCTGATCCTGGAGCTGGATCGGCCTTTCGGCGGGCTGATTCAGATTTCCGACGCTCCACTGCTCAACGCCGTCGCCCATCTCGGCAAGTAGCCTGAGTACTTTGCTACAAAGGTTCGATACCCCAGGCCATTGGCCGCACCGGAAATTTATCGCCTTGACGGTGGCGCGCGTCGGCGGGTGCGCATTGCTTACGCTAGGCGCGGCCTGTTGGCTTGCACGCGGCGACACACAGAGCCGCGCCGCAAAAGGATTAGTCGCGGCGATAGTAATATATAATCTCGGCACCCGAGCCACGCTGGTCAATCGTCGCGCCACAACGTTTGCACCAGATTGGCTTCATCTCTAGTCCCCATTTTTCATTCTCGGGAGGGCGTCGTGTGTTTGAAGTTCCCAAGCTGTGATTCTTTTGTGTCGTCGGTGAATCCTGAAACGTCAGCCGTCCGCGGTGAAAACCGTCATCGATCGAAGATCACGCTGATGCTGGCGATGGCCTGGGCTTCCGGTATTCCTCCCTCGGGCACAACCACCACGCCATCATGGTAACTTGCGTCCTCCCAGATTAAGCGTGACATCAAGTCCGCCGCTGCGTCAGCGTCGCCAGAGAATTCCTGCCAAATGCGATGAGCGATCTGGAATTGCGGCGAGCCGCGCCCGCCTCGCCTCTCTCGTGCAGGATGATGGTCATCCAATCGACTCGGAACGCGGTCGGATTGTTCGTGAAAGAACTCCAGCACCCTCGCTTTCACCGGATCAAGGTTTCGGGCCAAGCGAAGTTCACCGTCGGCATGGCGAGCCTCTCTTTCAGCATCTCAAGAGCTCAGGGCAGCAAGCGAACATTCACGCTGCAGAGGGCGCCCAATGATCCCGCAGCTTGACAAGATTCGGACAAATCTTGTACAAATCGCCTTGTTGAGCGGTATAATGAACTTGAGTTTTTCAAAAACTCCTTGAGACCATAGGATATTTAAGTGAGCCGTCCGGGACTCGAACCCGGGACCCTCTGATTAAAAGTCAGATGCTCTACCTGCCTGAGCTAACGGCTCGCTTCCCAAGTTGCGATGTTTACAGGGATTCGGATGCATTGGAAGCCCGCGCCGTAACTCCCGCCGCACCCCGGGCGCATCGCCCCCCCCACCAATCTCGCCGCAGCCACGGCTTGCCGCTGCTTGACGCGCCCCAAGCGTTTTTTGGGCGCTTACGATAGCGATGGCAGCAGCAATTACAACCTATCAAGGCTCAAACCAGTCTATAAAATTTCGCCACTGCACTTGACAGGTACGTTGCGCCTCTAATATATGATTTTCCTACAACATGTAGCTCTGTCTTTGCGACAGAGAGTAGAGCTCGCGGCGGGGACACCGCGGGGGGTACATACGATGCGCACGAGCGGGGACACGGCGGCCGACGCCGCGAAAATTGGCGCGACCCATCAGCATTGCGAACCAGGAGCCGGCGGCTCCGACTCCATCAGCCTTGACGGCCTCTCGCACGGCTCCGAACGGATCGGCGGGATGGTGGTGCGGTCGGCGCAAGTCCGCAAGGTTCTCAAAACTATCGCGCGGCTGAGCCCCTACAAGGCTACCGTGCTGATCCACGGCGAGTCCGGCACCGGCAAAGAGCTGGTCGCCCGCGCGTTGCATACGCTCGGACCCACGCCCAACGGACCCTTTGTCACCTTCAACTGCTCCAACCTGGTCGATTCGCTGGCCGAGTCGCAGCTCTTCGGACATGTGAAGGGCGCCTTCACCGACGCGCGCGAGGATGCGCTAGGCTATTTCCGCTCGGCCAGCGGCGGGACGCTGTTCCTGGACGAAATCGGCGAGCTGCCGCTGAAGCTTCAGCCCAAGCTCCTGCGCGCGGTCGAAACCCACGAGATCCAGCCCGTCGGCTCGACCCACAACTATAAGGTTGATATCCGGCTGGTCGCCGCGACCAATCGCGATCTGCGCGCGATGACCAAGAGCGGCGAGTTTCGCGACGACCTGTTTTATCGGCTCAACACCGCCGCCATTTACCTGCCCCCGCTGCGCGAGCGGCGCGAGGCGATCGGCGCCTTCGTCGCGCACTTTGTCGAGCACTACAATCATCTGTTCGGCAAGGCGATCAGCCATATCGAACGCCGCGCGCTCGACGCCCTGATGGCCTACTCATGGCCCGGCAACGTGCGCGAACTCGCCCACGCGATCGAAAGCGCGGCTATCCTGACCGAAAGCGACCGCCTGATCGCCGAAGATCTGCCCGATCACGTTTATGAAGGCGCCGCCCGCGACGCGGCCGAGCCGGTCGCCGCCTCGATCGCGCCGCCCGCCGACGCTCTGGACCTCGCACCGGCGCCGGTTGACCGTCCCGACAAGCAGACCTGGCCCTACGCGCTGGACGCTGTCATCCGCGAGGCGTCGAAGATCGCGCTGTTGCGCGCGCTCGAGGCGACCAACGGCAACTGCCATCGCGCCGCCGAACTGCTCGGCGTCTCGCGCTACACTGTCTATCGGATGCTGAATCGTTACGGCCTTGGCGAGGGGCGCGCCTATCGGAACTTGCGCAAGGCGCCCGGCGCCGCCTGAACCACGCCCAATTCCAGTTTCGCTTCACACGCCGGCAGTGGAAATCTCGCCGGCGTTTTGTTTCTGGATGCGCGCGCTGCCGGTCTTCCACGCGGAAAGATCGCGCCCGCTGATTTGCTCGAGCGCCTCGACCTCCGGCCGCAGCGCGGCGCGCACTCGCGCGTCAACTTCTGGCGTCGGCCGCGCAAACGGCTCTCCACCCTCGAACGAGTAGCGCCACAGGGGGCTATCCCGGATGAACCTCGCTGCGCGATGCATCCGGCGGTCGTTGAGCCATGCCCTGATGTCGCGGACGTTGCGCGCGACCCTCGGATGGCGCGGGCGCGACGGAACGGAATGCACCCGATCATGCGCCGCAGGAGAATCGCTTAGCGAAAATCGTGGTGCGCCGACGAACGCGCAGAACTGATCGACGAATCCTTGCGGATCGCGCTCCAAATCTTCGTAAAACATCAGCAGGATATTTTCGCGGCCGAAACTCGCGATCCATTCGGCCGTGTAATGGCCATAGCGCCCCGCTTCGCGGATATCGCGATGACTCGCCGCGGCTTGCTCGAAATCGAGCTTGGTCCACATGTTGCGCACCATCAGGCGCCAGTGCGACCACGCGCGCTCGACCGGATCGCGAAAGGTGCAGATGATCTTGCAGCGCGGAATCGTTCCCCTGATCCGCTCGCGCGCGTCGTCAGAAGCGAAATACAGCGGCGACATCTCGCCCATCGGCAATTGCGGCGAACATGCGGCGAAGTATTGCAGGTACCAATCGAAGCCACGGCCATAGAACCGCGTGAAGAAATCGGTCTCTTTGCGAAACGCCGAAAATCCAGCGTGTCCCTGCATGACTTCATACAGCCAGGTCGTCGCCGTGCGCGGCGGTCCGACCCCGATAAAATCCGGCAGCCGCCGCGGCTCAGGCGACGCCGTCACGGGGAGCGTTCTCGACTTGGAGTTCCATCGGGCGCGAAATTACCAACTCGCGCCCGGCCTAACAAGCGACTATCCGTGCTGAGAATTGCCCGCTCTGCCGCCCGAGAGCGCGCGTGCAATCGCCGCCGGCAGATACGTGCGGGCATAGCGCAGATAATTTTTCAGCCGCCACGGATCAGTCCGCAGCGCCGCGCCGAACGCGCGCCGTGCGCCGAGCTGATCGCCGCGCGCGAGCGCATGCAACCCGATATAGCCCAGGATACTGCGCGGCGCGCGCTCGCGCGCGGACACATGCGCGAGCCCCCGCACGCCATAGCGCCGCTTAAGCATCTGATCGAAAATCCTGCCTGCCGCTTCCTGTCCGCCCGCCGGTTTGAGTGGCGCGGGAAACAGCGCGAACCGCCATATCGCCAGCGGCTCGTCTATATAGCTGAAGCCGCCCTGCTCGCGCGCGAGCAGCCAGAAATACACATCCTCGAAACTGGTCAACGCTTCGGGAAATCCACCCGCGCGATCGAACGCGTCACGCCGCATCAAAACCGAGCTTGGCAGGATCGGCCACAGCCGCTCGAGCATGTCGTTAACTGTGGGAACACCGCGCGCGCCGATCAGCCGCGCCTCCATCAGCTCGCCAGTGCTGTCGGCGAGTTCGAGATCGGTATAGACGAGCACGCTGGCCGCGTCCTTCTCCAGCATCGCGACCGTGCGCTCGAGAAATGCGGGACGCCACAGATCGTCGGCATCGAGGAAGCCGATATACTCCCCCGACGAATTGACGACGCCGAGATTGCGCGCCGCCGAAGGTCCGCGGTTGGGCTGCGTCACGATCCGCACGCGCGGATGGTAGCGTTCCAGCACCGCGATCGAGTTGTCGGTCGAGCCGTCATCGACCGCGACGATCTCAAAATCGGTAAATGATTGCGCAAGGATACTGTCGAGCGCGGCCGCCACTGTCGCGGCGCCGTTATACACCGGCACGATAACCGTGACCCGCGCTGCCATCGCGGTTCTTACCGACTCGCGCCGGCGGCCGATGCGCCCCGCCCGCGTCCGATAAGCGTAGCCAGCAGGCGCCGGTAATTCTTGAGGCGCCCCGGCTCATACGCGAGCGCGCGCAGGTAGCATTGCCTCGCCATCGCCGGCTCGCCCGCGGCTATCGCCTCGGCGGCGCAGCGTTCGAGCAGGCGCGCTCTCATGTGGTGGAAGTCGCCGAGCAATCCGCGGG
>JBAPSR010000254.1:0-7867 GCA_049281755.1 Binataceae bacterium (SeqCode) | reverse complement strand
TTCCGACGCCGACTTCGGCGACGAGCTTGACGCTGATGCGCGCGCGGTTGTTCGCGTTCTTCAGATCGTGGATGAGTTGCGCCAGGTCTTCGATCGAATAGATGTCGTGATGCGGCGGCGGCGAGATTAGTCCGACGCCGGGCGTCGAGTAGCGAATCTTCGCGATGAAGTCATCTACCTTGTGGCCGGGCAGTTGGCCGCCTTCTCCCGGCTTGGCGCCCTGCGCCATTTTGATCTGAAGCTCGTCTGCGTTGACCAGGTAATGGCTGGTCACGCCGAAACGCGCCGACGCGACCTGCTTGATCGCACTGCGGCGCCAATCGCCATTTGGATCGCGCTCGAAGCGGGCGGGATCCTCGCCGCCCTCGCCGGTGTTGCTCTTGCCGCCCAGCCGATTCATCGCGATCGCAAGGTTCTCGTGGGCTTCCTTGCCGATCGATCCAAAAGACATCGCGCCGGTCTTGAATCGTTTGACGATCTCGATGGCCGGCTCGACTTCCTCGATCGCAACGGGCGGCCGCTCGAGCTTGAACTTGAGCAGCGAGCGCAGCGTCGCAAGGTTGCGGCTCTGCTCATCGACCAGCCGCGTATATTCCTTGAACATCCGGTAGTTGCCGGAGCGCACGGAATGCTGCAGCTTCGCAATCGTGTTGGGATTGTACATGTGGAACTCGCCGCGGCGACGCCACTGGTAGAAGCCGCCGGCATCGAGTTCGCCGTCGAGATTCGGCTGCATCTCGAATGCGTGGCGATGACGCGCCGCGGTTTCGCGCGCGATCGTATCCAGGCCGACGCCGCCGACGCGCGAGGCAGTCCACGTGAAGTACTTGTCGATTACTTCGCGGCAAAGACCGATCGCTTCGAAGATTTGCGCGCCGCGATAGCTTTGGATCGTCGAGATTCCCATCTTCGACGCCACCTTGATCATGCTCTTGGTGGCGGCCTTGATGAAATTGTGAACCGCAGTGTCCTCATCGATATCCGGCAGGCGCCCCTCTTCGATCATTCCGGCCAGAGTCGCGTACGCAAGGTACGGGTTGATCGCGCCGGCGCCGTATCCGGCCAACAGACAGCAGTGCATCGCCTCGCGCGGCTCGCCCGACTCGATCGCAAGACCGCAGCGCGTGCGCGTACCCTCGCGAATCAGATGATGATGCACGCCGGCGGTGGCGAGCAGGCTCGGGATCGCGGCAAATTCGGGATTCACGCCGCGGTCCGACAGCACGATGATCGTAAATCCGTCGGCGATCGCCTTTGACGCCTTGGCGCACAAATCGTCGAGCGCGGAGCGCAGGCCGGCTTCGCCGTCGCGCACGTGGAAAAGCGTCGGCAGCGTGATCGCGCGCAGGCCCGGCTCAGCCAGCCGTTTAATCTGCTCGAGCTCTTCGTTCGTAATGATGGGAGTCTTGAGCCGCAGTTGTCGGCAATGCGCCGGCGACTCCTCGAACAGATTCTGCTCGGAGCCGATCGTCGTTTCGGCCGAGGTCACCAGCTCCTCGCGAATCGGATCGATCGGCGGATTGGTCACCTGCGCGAACAGTTGCTTGAAGTAGTTGAACAGCGGCGGCGCCTTGTCCGACAGAACCGCGAGCGGTGTGTCGGTGCCCATCGAGCCGACCGGTTCCTGCGCATTCACCGCCATCGGCGCGAGAATCAGTTTCAGATCTTCGATCGTGTAACCGAAGGCCTGCTGCTGCTTGAGCAGATCCATCCCCTCGAATCCGGCTATCGCGGGCGCGCTGGGCGGAGCGGGAAGTTCCTCGAGCTTGATCAGATTTTCGTCCAGCCAGGTGCGATACGGCTGGCGCGCGGCAAAACCATTCTTGATTTCCTCATCCTGCACGATCCGGCCCAGAGCGGTATCGACCAGGAACATCTTTCCCGGCTGCAACCGCCCCTTGCGCGCGACCTGCTCGGGCGGAATATCGAGCACGCCCGTCTCGGACGCCATCACCACCAACCCGTCCTTGGTCACCAGGTAGCGCGACGGGCGCAGACCGTTGCGATCGAGCACCGCGCCGATCCGGACGCCGTCGGTGAACGCGATTGATGCGGGTCCGTCCCACGGCTCCATCATCGAGGCGTGAAATTCGTAGAACGCGCGCTTGCTCGCGCTCATCTGCGAGTCGTTCTGCCACGCCTCCGGAATCATCATCATCACGGCGTGCGCGATCGGACGTCCGGTGCGGACCAGCAGTTCGAGCACATTGTCGAACTTGGCCGAGTCGGTCTGGGTGGGCTCAACGATCGGAGGAAGCTTCGCGATATCCGCGCCGAACAGCGGCGAGGAGAACATCATCTGCCGCGCGTGCATCCAGTTTTCATTTCCGCGCAGCGTGTTGATCTCGCCGTTGTGGGAAAGGAAACGGAACGGATGCGCCCGGTCCCACGACGGAAAGGTGTTGGTGGAAAAGCGCTGATGCACCATCGCGAGCGCGCTCGCGAAGGCGGGATCGAGCAGGTCGGGATAGAACTTCGGGATCTGATGCGAGATCAGTTGGCCCTTGTAAACAATCGTCAGGGTCGAGAGCGAGCAGAAATAAAACAGCTCCTGTCCTGCCAGACCGAGAGGGTCGATTGCACGGAACGCGCGTTTGCGGATTACGTAGAGCTTGCGCTCGAGCGCCTCCTGGTCGGCGATGCCCGCGCCTGGTCCGATGAATACCTGCCGAACCTCGGGCAGGCCGCGCCGCGCGATCTCGCCGCATGCGCTCGGAACTACAGGTACGGTGCGCCATCCGAGGATGCGCTGGCCTTCATCGCGAACGATTTTCTCGAACGCGGCTTCGCACGCGGTGCGCTTGTTCGCGTCGAGCGGCAGGAAAACCTGGCCGACCCCGTATTTGCCGGGAGCCGGAAGATCGAAGCCGCACTTGATCGCTTCATGCTTGAGAAATTCGTGTGGAATCTGAACCAGCACTCCGGCGCCGTCGCCGGAGGTCGGATCGCATCCGCAGGCGCCCCGATGCGTCAAGTTGTCGAGAACTTGCAGCGCCTTGGCAACGATATCATGCGAGCGCTCGCCCTTGATGTTGACGACGAAGCCGACTCCGCATGCGTCATGCTCATGTGCGGGATCGTACAGGCCTTCGCGCTCGGGAAGACTGCTCCGATTGTGCATGGCTCACATCCGTCTCGGGTCAGGGAGCGCAACCGGCTTCGGTGCGTGACGGCTGCGGCGGCCGTGGCCGTTGCCCGGCTCAGGAGCCTCGCCGTTGGGATGCACCGCGATCTGGCTGCGCTCAGTATGGGTCGAAAGCACCACCATCGTCTCCGTCCGCGCCACTCCCTCGATCGAGCGGATCGCGCTGATGAGCCGCTCGAGCGACGAAGTGTTGTCGGTTTTGATCTTGAGGAGAATCGTGTGCTGACCCGTGACGTGATGACACTCGAGAACGTCGTCGAGCAGATCGACGCTCTGTTCAAAGAGTCGGATGGTTTTAGGATGCGCGATCGAAACGCCGATAAAAGCGGTCACATCCTTGGCGAGCCGGCGCGCATCGAGCGCCGCGTGATAGCCGCTGATCACGCCGCTGTCTTCGAGCTTCTTGACGCGCTCGATCACCGACGGCGCGGAGAGTCCGACCTGCTCGGCGAGCTTGACGTGCGCGATGCGACCGTTGGTCTGCAGGATGTTCAGAATCTGCAGGTCGATGGCGTCGAGTTCCGGGATATCGCCACCTAATTTCATAAGGCAATCCTCGCTGGGGTTTGACGAAGATAATGGGAAAGCCGGAATGTGTCAAGGATAACAGAGGATGGACATCAATAAAACATTATTTTATGGAACTCGCGAGCCGCTAATCCGAGTTCCTTGAGGCGCCGATGCTTCCGCGCCTTATTAATCGCTTGGGCTAGGCACGGTGCGATAGCGCGAGGTCCGGCTGTTTCGACGTGTTACCCTAAGCTTTAGATGGCGAGTTACGAGACGCAATAACGTGCAAATAAGGTGTAAATAAGGCGCAGCTAACGCCGATAACGGCGAGCGCGCTCAGCGCTTGTTCAGGGATTGCCCGATCGCGTCGAACGCGACGAGTTGCTCGATGCCGAGTTGAACGTCCCAGAAATCGTCGTACGCGCTGGTCTTGACGATCACCATGTTGTACTTCGGACTGACGTAGATGAACTGAAAGAACACGCCCTCGGCCGAGTAGGCGTGGCCCTCGCCCGGATACATCAGCCACCATTGATAGCCGTATGCGCCGGGGTCGCCCGGGAACAAACTGCCCCATCCGACTTGCGGGCCCTGCGGATTGGTCACGGCCTCGATCCACGACGCGGGGACAATCTGCCTGTCGCCAATTTTGCCGCCGTGCGCAAAGAGCAATCCGAAACGGCCGTAGTCGCGAAGGGTCGCGTTGATACAGCAGTAGCCCGCCTCGGTCGCGTCTGGCCCCGGGCCGTCGGTGAGCCAGGTCGCATCCTGCTCCATCCCTAGCGGCTTCCAGATGCGCTGCGAGAGCATCGTGGCCATCGGCATGCCGGTCACGCGTTTGACCAGCAGCCCGAGCACACCGGTATCGATACTGCGATAGACGAATTTGGTCCCCGGCTTTTCCTCGCGGCCGAGCGTCTTCGCGTATTCATCGAGGGTCTCCGAATTCTCCGTCATCGTCTTGTTCCACATGATCTGGACGTCGGAGGAGAGGTTGCCGTACTCCTCGTTGAACTTCACTCCGGAAGACATTTCCAGGATGTCTTTGATCGGCACGCCGTCGTAGCCAGAGCCTTTCAGCTCGGGAAGATAGTCGGTCACCGGATCATCCAGGCTTTTGATCTTGCCGTCGGCGAGCGCAAGGCCGACCAGGGTCGAGGTGAACGACTTGGCAACCGACCACGAGGTGAATCTGGTTTTGTCGTCGGCGCCATTGAAGTAACGCTCGTCGACGATCTTGCCGTCCTTTATCACCAGAAATCCCTGCGTGCGCGAGCGTGCGAGCAAATCGTCCAGGGTCCGACTCTTGCCTTTGAAATTGTAGGTCACGTGGAGCGGTTGCCCGACGCCCGGCAACGCGGCAACCGGGCCGCCGCGCGCGATGACGTGATAGGGGAAGACCGTGTCCATCGTGCGAAAGGCCTGGACGCGATTAGCCGGACTCAGAATCTCCGCGCGCTGCGCGATCGCCGCGGAGTCCGCCGCATGCGCCGGTGCCGATGCCGCGATAATCAACGGCAATAAGAGCGCGAGCAGAGTTCGTCGATTCATGGCGGTCCTCATCTTCCTCTATCGTCCCCGAATGCGACGGAACTAACTATTCTCCCTTGAAATTCGCGGCGCGCTTTTCGACGAAAGACTTCGCGCCTTCCAGGTGGTCCTGCGACGTCAGCATCATCCGCTGTCCGTGGCGCTGATAGTCGAAGAAGTATGGCAGGTTCAGATTCAATCCGACCCGCAGCGCTTCCTTGGCGAGCCGCTGCGCCAGTGGCGCCTGCGCCGCGATCTTCTGCGCGAACGCCGCCGTCGCCTCGCCGAGCTGCGCGTGCGGCACGACCTTGTTCACCATCCCGATTCGCTCGGCTTCAGCCGCGTCGATAATGTCGCCGCTCAAAATCAGCTCGTACGCGCGCGCGAGGCCGACCAGGCGCGGCAGCACGAGCAAGCCGCCCGCCTCCGGGATCAATCCGCGGCGGATGAAGACCTCGCCGAAGCGCGCCTGGTCCGAGCAGATCCGCATGTCGCACATCAGCGCGATATCGCATCCGTAGCCGACCGCGGCGCCGTTGACCGACGCGATAGTCGGCTTCGGATAGGTGACGAGAAAATCCAGCGCGACCGGATGATGGGTGCGCCACTCCTCGACCTCGGAGCGTTTGGAGGGTTTGGCGTCGCGGAATTCGGGATTGAGGAAAATTTCCTTCACGTCGTCACCGGCGCAGAATGCGCGGCCCGCGCCGGTGATCACGACCACGTGCACCGAAGCGTCTTGCTCGGCTTCGCCGAAGGCCTGGCCGATCTCGGCCCAGGTCCGGATGGTGCCGGAATTCATCGCGTGCGGACGATTGATGGTTATCGTCGCGACTTTGTCGTGGGTCTCATAAAGAATATCGCTGTAGGCCATGAAACCAATCCTCCATGCATTCGCGCAAAATGAATCGTGATGAAAGTGCTATCGCAGATGGATGAAATCGGCGTCAAGCCTCGCGCTCCTGTCGGAAGGCTGTCGACTTGTCATTTCCGCGCGCCCGAGCGAAGGGGCTCTGCATGTAGTGTCGGCGTTGAGCGGCCGCCTCGGGATTCCTCGC
The DNA here is from genome assembly GCA_049281755.1 of Binataceae bacterium (SeqCode). Taxonomy (GTDB): domain Bacteria; phylum Desulfobacterota; class Binatia; order Binatales; family Binataceae; genus JBARDN01. The sequence continues at coordinate 1,624 of JBAPSR010000254.1, read as the reverse complement.
CCAGGGCTCGGAATGACGGCCGCGGGCTTAGCGCATAAATGTCATGGTGCGTGTCTTGCGGTTGTCATTCCGGCGCGTGGCTGCCGCCCGAGAGCCTGTGCTGAGCAAGGCCGAAGGAAATCCTGGACGGACGACCGCTGCAAGCAGCGTTGGCTCCGGTGCATGAACGCCTCGGGATTCCTCGCCCATGCTCGGAATGAAGGTAGGGGCTCGGCTGAGCGGAGGCCATTGCGCCCGTCCCCCTGTGTCATCCTGAGCGGAGGCCGTTGCGGCCGGAGTCGAAGGATCCCGGGACGGCCATGCACCGCATCACGATCGCCTGCTCTGACCTTGGGACGTCGATCGCATCCGCGGCGCGATCGGATTGCTCGAAGTAAACCAGGCGCGTGACGTTGTAACGCGCGGTGAAACCCGCGATCGCTTTCTCCCGACGCTGCGCAATGCGCCGCTCTAGGTCGTTGGTCACGCCAACGTAGATCACGCGCGAGGGGCTCGCGACGATGTACACGGACAAAGTGCGCATCAGCCTGATCCTCGCGCGCGGGGCGGGGACCAGCAAGCGCCGGGAGCTTTCAGGAGGAATCGCGATGGCGTGCATGGACGCCCCGGGATCCTTCGACTCCGGCCGCAACGGCCTGCGCTCAGGATGACGTTTCAAAGCACGTTGGTTCAAAAAAACACAGACTCTGAGCAACGCCAAAGGAAATCCCGCGCGAAGGGCCATTGCATAAGGCGTGTACTCGGAGCATGGACGCCTCGGGATCCTTCGACTCCGGCCGCAACGGCCTGCGCTCAGGATGACACAGGGGGGCCGTAACGGCCTCCGCTCAGGATGACAACAAGGGAGCGTCTGCGAGAAAATCGACAGCCTCGATGACACAAGGGGACGGCCCGCAACGGCCTGCGCTCAGGATGACGTTTCAAAGCACGTTGGTTCAAAAAAACTCGGACTCTGAGCGACGGCGAAGGGGCTCGGAATGACGATTGATGGCTCGGTTGAGAATACGAGACTCACGCCCCCTCTACTTTCATGGCGGGGTGACATCAAGGGAGCGTCTGCGAGAAAATCGAGAGCCTCTTCAGAATGGGGTCCAGCGTAGTTCTGGGATGAAATGGGCCAGGTACAGGCTTAGCTCTGCGACTACCGCTGACTTTTGTTGGGTTTGGGCGTAGCCATTCAAACCGAATTGGCCGCCTACTGTTATCTGGTAGGCGTCGGATTGGAAGCCGAGTTCCGGCGTTATCAGGAACTCGGGCGGGGTTTTGTTGGCGCGGCCGTCTAGGATTTGCTGGTAGTTGAACTCGATGATCGGCACCAGGTGCGAGACTAGCGGCACGCGCGCTACGAAATCTTGCGACGCCGCCAGGTACGGCATCGAGTACGAGAGCGCTATGTCCGCCTGCCCGAGATCGCTTTCGTAGCCATTCCAGGTGGGCAGGTAGCCGGCGTCGGCCTGGATCGCGAATGGGCGCAGATAAAAGATCGGGCCCTCGGAACTCAGGTCTCCCATTCCCTTTGCGAGCATCAAGAGCGGTCCGCCGCGGGTGTGGCCGTCGGCGCCGGCCGAGATCTCGCCGGTCGGCAGATCCACGATCGCTCCGATGCCAAGTCTCAGCTCATGCT
>JBAPSR010000253.1:0-1969 GCA_049281755.1 Binataceae bacterium (SeqCode) | reverse complement strand
TGAAGCTGCGCTTCGTCAACGTGGTCGATCTGTTCAAGCTCCAGCCGTCGACGCAGCATCCGCATGGGCTTACGGATCCAGACTTCGACGGCCTGTTCACGGCGGACAAGCCGGTCATTTTCAACTTTCACGGCTACCCGTGGCTGATTCACAAGCTCGCCTACAAGCGCCACAACCACGAGAACATGCACGTGCGCGGCTACAAGGAGGCGGGCAGTATCAACACACCGCTGCAGCTCGCGATCAACAATCAGACCGACAGGTTCAATCTCGCGATCGACGTGATCGACCGCGTGCCGCGGCTGGAAAAGATCGGCGGCGCGCATGTGAAGGACTGGCTCAAGGATCAGATCACCGAGAGCATGGACTACGCGACCGAGAACGGCATCGATCGCGACGAAATCACCAACTGGAAGTGGCCGTACTGATCGAATTCAACCGGCCACCCAGACACGAAGACACAAAGACGAGATTTTTTCTTGGTGCCTTTGTGTCTTCGTGGCCGCTTAAATTCGCGCTATGCGCCCCTGATTCCGGCGAACAGGCGCTCGATAACGGTTGTAACTTCGCGGCGGGCGGCCTGCTCGTCGTCGGCGTGGGCAATCAGCAGGGCGGCTTCGTTCATCGCACCCATAATCACGTGCGCCAGCGGCTCGGTCGGCTGCCTTGCGATCAGCCCTTCCTCGATTGACAGGGCGATCGCGGCCTTCAGGCCCTCGAGGTAGTGGCTCTGGTCGTTCTCGCGCCATTTTTTCCATCCGAGCACGGCGGGCGCGTCGATCAAAATAATCTGCTGCACCGCGGGATCGAGGCATGCCTCGAGAAAGGCCTTTGATCCCACGAGCAGCGCGCTCCACGGGTCGGACTGGGTAGCGGCGGCCTTGGCGACCAGGTCGGCGATCTTTATCTGCTCTTCGTCGAGCACGGCTTCGAACAGATCGCGTTTGTCCTTGAAGTGATGATAGAGGGCGCCGCGGGTCACGCGCGCGCGGCGGACGACCTCTTCAGTCGCAGTGTCGGCGTAACCGCGGGTCGCGAACAGGCGGCGGGCGACGCGGAGCAGGGCGGTGCGGGTGGCGGCGGAATTTTCCGCCTGGCGGCTCTTGACACTCATACATCACGCAGGTTACATACACACTGTATGTATCTTTCAACCTCTTTCGATAAGGAGAGTAACAATGAATGCGGCCCAATTCCACTCATCGCGAAAGTTCGCCCAAACCAAATTCGGCAAAATCGCTTACGTCGAGCGCGGCGAAGGACCGCGCGCGGCCCTGTTGGTGCACGCCCTGCCGCTAAACGGCTTCCAGTGGCGTGGGGTGCTGGAAGACCTCGCGCCGACGCGCCGATGTATCGCGCCCGACTTGATGGGCCTGGGCTATGGCGAGATCGAATCCGGCACTGACCTGTCGTTCGGGGGACAGGCCAAGATGCTGTCCGCGTTCCTTGACGCGCTGGGAATCGACAGCGTCGATTTGTGCGGTAACGACACGGGGGGAGGCGTCAGCCAGGTGTTTGCCGCGACCGCGCCGAACAGAGTTCGCACCCTGACGCTGACCAATTGCGAGGTCCAGGACCTGTGGCCCAACGAAATGCTGACTGGGTTCTACGCCGGCGTGAAGAGCGGGGCGGTGGTGCAGGGATTCAAGATGATCCTCGGCGACGCCAGCATCGCACGCGCACAGTTCGCGAGCGTCTATGAAACCGCCGAGATCCTGACGCCCGAGCTGCTGGAGGTGTACTTCGCGCCGCTGGTTGCTTCGGACAAGAGTATCGAGGGACTTAAGGGGCTCGCCGAGTGGCAGCGCAGCCGACAGGAGTTGGTCGCGCAGGCGCCGGCTTTGCGCGCGTCGAAAATTCCCGCGCAGGTTATCTGGGGCGAGGCTGATACGGCATTCGACAAGGCGGCGTCGCTCGGATGGTTTAAGAAGAATCTCGGCGGACTCAAGCGAACCGTGCTGGTGCCGCG
>JBAPSR010000252.1:0-13700 GCA_049281755.1 Binataceae bacterium (SeqCode) | reverse complement strand
TCAGACGTGCGCGGCGTGCGCGGACTAAAGGGCAAACGCCCGTCCGAAATCTTCGCCGCCATCACGCGATGGATCGACGGTGGAATGGCCAAGCGCAAATCGCGCGGACTCTACGAGCGCATCTAATCATCCGCGGCTGCGTTCTTCATCATCTCAGTTGTTCGCAAACGTTTGCTGCCTGGCAACAGGCAGCAAACGTATTTTAATTTGAGTAGCGGCTGATGCCTGTAAAGACGATTGAATGGCGTGCCGACGCAGTGCGAATGATCGACCAGCGCCTGCTTCCCGGGCGCGAAGTGATACGCACTTACCGTGACTATCGGGGAGTTGCCGAAGCGATTCGCACGATGGTGATTCGTGGTGCGCCCGCGATCGGCGTCGCCGCGGCGATGGGTATTGCGCTCGGGATGAAAGGCGTAAGCGCGCGCGGCGCAATCAAGCGCTTCGAGAACGTTGCGCAAACGCTGCGGGCAACCCGGCCTACCGCGGTCAACCTTGCGTGGGCGATCGAAAGGATGCGCGCGGTGCTGCGCGCAAATCTCTCTCTGGACGGGGCTAAACTCTTTCGCCGGATGCGCGACGAAGCTATCGCAATATACAACGAAGACCTTGCGGTCAATCGCGCGCTCGGCCGCCACGGCGCCGCGTTGCTCAAGGATCCCGCGGTAGTTCTGACTCATTGCAACGCGGGCGCGCTCGCCACCGCGGGTTACGGCACCGCGCTCGGCGTCATCAGGGCCGCGCGTGATTCGGGCAAGAAAATCCGGGTGTTCGCCGACGAGACCCGCCCGTTTCTGCAAGGCTCGCGCTTGACCGCGTGGGAACTGCACAAGGACGGAATCCCCGTCACCGTCATCGCGGACAACATGGCCGCTACGGTCTTGTCGCGCGGCGGCGTGAGCTGCGTAATCGTCGGCACCGACCGCACGGCGGCGAATGGCGATGTCGCCAACAAAATCGGAACTTATCCTCTGGCGGTGATGGCGCGGCGCCACGGCGTGCCGTTCTATGTGGCCGCTCCGCTTTCCTCGATCGATCTGAACTGCCGCTCGGGCGCCGATATCCCGATCGAAGAGCGCGCGCAAACCGAGGTCACCGAATTCGCCGGCAAGCGGGTTGCGCCGAGCGGCGTCAGCGCCTTCAACCCGGCGTTCGACGTCACTCCCGCCGAACTGGTCAGCGCAATCATCACCGAACGCGGCATCGCGCGCCCTCCCTATCGAAAAAGCCTGGCCGCGATGAAGAAGATCAAATAGCTGGCGCTATCTGCTATTCGTCGAAGTGGTCGAGGTATTCAGCCAGGCCGTAGCCGACCTTATCGCCCCATCGCCATTCGGTCATGCCCTCGGCAATTCGTGTGATCATTCCAGCGCGCCGGTTGCGCAGCGGAATCATCCCGATCACCTTGCCGGTAATCACGATCGGCTCGGCGCTGTCTGAGGTCCATGCGGTGACGCGCAGCCGGTCGTGAAGCTGCTGCTCGCCGGTGAATTCGGTCTGCACCTCGACTTTGCGGATATGCACAAACGGCTGGCCCTTGCGCGCGATGAAGCCGCCCGGGCGCTCGCTGCCGTCGCGATTGACCGTGATCGTCGCCATCCCGCCCAGGCTCTCGTCGAAGTTCATCGTGAGCCAGCGATAGTATTTGGGCGCCTGCCAGTAGCGCGGTCCCCAACTATGATCGCGCAGCCCGAGTCCGTCGATCTTATATTCAGTCTCGCCGATAACCAGACGGCCGACCGCGTGGCCGAGCTGCTCGAGATGGCCCTTGGCGAACTGCGCCTCGGCGTCGCCGTCGTTACGGATCGAGACCCATGCGTCGCCTGATTTCTCGCGCATCTCGCCGCCCCATCCGGGCGCAGTCGCGTGATAATCAATTTCCAGGTTCGCCTTGGCATATGGATTACTCTTGAAGGCGGCCGCGGGGTCCGCCATCTCGAGCGGATTTTTGAGTATGCAGAGTTTCCCCTGGTAGGTGACGCGATGATGCTCAAATGGCTTCAGTACCTGGAACTTCAGTCCACCCGCGTCGTGCGCAAGATTGTTTTCGATTTTGGGACGTCCGAACATGAAGCCCACGGTGTGGTCGGGGAGATAAAAGCATACCGTCATTTCGGCGTAGCCCTCGTTGGCCCGATTGCCCAATCGCGCGAAACCGCCGACGTGCCGTTCGCGATCGTAAAAGTTGTAGTAGGCACTTTCGTTGTAGTTGGATTCACCCGTGTTCGGATGCATCAGATCGTCCTGTTCCAGCAGGACTACTTTTCGCTCGGCCATCGAAGTCATCTCCATTCGAAAGCTATAGGTCCAGTTATTCGCGATGCTGACCGCGAATCGCGAGGTCAGCCTCGAGGTAGCGCGGATTCGCGATCTTGAGCTTGTTCTCGACGATCTGCCGCACCGCGTCCAGCACTTCGGCGCGCCACGGGCCGCCGTCGGCCGCGCCGGCGCGAATCTTCGCGCTCAAATCTTCGTTGAGCTTGGCCACCGCGTGGCGAACGTCGTCGAGTCCGTGCACGTGCGGCGCTTCGCACTTGAGTAGCGCTGCGAGCGAGCGCATCTCGGCGCGGGCGAACGGGTCCTCGTCGCGAATCTCGCGCGCGACGATCCGCATCACGTTGGCCACCACGCGGCTCTGGAATTGGACGCGGCCGGAAGTCGCGGTTACGATTTCGTGATCGACGAAATCGGCCGCCGCTTCGAGTAGTTCAATTGCGCTGGGTCGATCCTGCATCTTACGGTACTTCCACGGTGGTTATTCGATTAGGTTGAGCAACTCGAGCTCGGTTTCCGCGGTGCGCCGCCCGATACTCGCAAGCTCGACGCTCTTCACGAAACCGTCGATATGGGTACGCGCCTGGCTGATCGTGATGATCCCCCAGCGCAGGTTGCCGAAGACTTCCCAGAAGCGCGCCGCTTCGGGATCAACCGGCGCGCCGCTTGATTTTTCGTACGCCGCGAAGAAATCTTCGCGCGAGCCCAGGCCGCCGACCGGTTTGCGATCGTTGCCGAAACGCCACGCCCGCACGCACATCCAGCCCACGTCCTCCATCGGATCGCCCAGATGCGCCAGCTCCCAATCCAGAATCGAGCGCACGCCGTCCGGTCCGAAAATCACGTTGCCGATCCGGTAATCGCCATGCACCAGCGTCTGGCGCGGCGTCTTGGGAATCCGGCTCAGCAGCCATCGGAACGCGAGCTCGAATGCAGGATGCGGTTCGAGCGCTAGGCGGCGGAAATTATCTTCGTAGCGGCGCACCTCGGTGAGCGCCGCGTTCTCGCCCGGCGGCACCAGGAAGTCGAGGTGATGCTTTTCAGGATCGATGCGGTGAATCTTTGCGAGAATCTCCGCGAGCTGCGCCGGCATGACCTCGCGCGCCCGCGCGTACTCGGCGTCGCGCAGCAGGCGGCGCGCCAGGGTCTCGCCTTCGACGCGCTCCATCACAAAGAACGCCGCGCCAAGGACGGCGGGATCGTCGCTGACCCACAGCACTTCCGGAACAGGCACGCCCTCGCGATACGCCGCGCGCAGCACCAGAAATTCCGCCTTCCGGTTGGTATCGATCTTGTGCTCGCCGGGGTCGCGGCGCAGCACCAGTCCGCGGGTGCTCTTTGCGCCATCCTTTTCGAGTACCGCGTCGAATGACCAAATTTCGCGCGACGCGCCGCCGGCCATGCGGCGAAAATTTTCGATTTCGACTTTTGCGAAGCCGCCTTGTTCGCGGATGAACCGCGCCAGGCGCTCGGTCAATTCCTGCTTTTCCATCGTTCCATTACTTGCGATTCTCAGATGTCAGACACGATGAACGTCTAGCACGAAGTTTCACGCATGCGCACACAGTCGATTGGGCGCGCGGAAGCATCGCGCGCAAAATTCCACAAACCAGATTGACGCTTCGCGTCGGCGGGCGGGCCGCCCGCGGCTACTGGCGGAAAGAGACTGTGGATAGGCGAATCTTTGCCCGTCATCCTGAACGCAGTGAAGGATCTCCGCGGAGCGATTAGTGGGAAAACCCCTGGTTGGTTGCATTAATCGCTTCGCGGAGATCCTTCACTGCGTTCAGGATGACGGAGCAGAGTTCGGTTGCCGACTGCCTCTTTCTGACAGTGGTGGCGGGCGGCCCGCGCGCCGACGCGAAGCGTCAATCCTCAGGGGACGAGAAGGACCTGGATCAGCCGGAGCGGCCTGCGAGCGCGGCTAAGCCGTCGCCGAGGAGGTTGAAGCCCAGGATTGCGAGGCCGATCGCTACGCCGGGCGCGGTCGTAAGGTGCGGCGCGATCAACAGGAACTCGCGGCCCGCGTCGAGCATGTTACCCCAGCTCGGAGTCGGCGGAAGCGCGCCGAGGCCGAGAAACGAGAGCGCGGCTTCGGCGCCGATTATACCGCCGATTCCGAAGGTCGCCTGAACCGCGACCGGTCCCGCAACCGCCGGCAGCATATGGCGCAGCAGCACCCGCGCCGGCCGGGCGCCGAGCGCGTTGGCGGCGTGAACGTATTCACGTTCGCGCAGCGACAGCACCTCGCCGCGGACTACGCGCGCGTATCCGGTCCAGCCCATCGCGGTCAGCGCGATCACCAGATCGATCAGGCCGGGTCCGAGGATCGCGGCCATCGCGATCGCGAGCAGAATTCCCGGAAACGCCAGTACGATATCGACGGCGCGCATTATCAGATTGTCGATCCGCCCGCCGGCCAGCCCGGCCGCGCCGCCGATCAATCCGCCGACGACAAGCGAAAAGAAGACCACTGAGACCGAGACCCCCAATGAGAGCCGCGCACCCCACATCACGCGCGCGAAAACGTCGCGCCCCAAGGCGTCGCAGCCGAACGGATGCACCAGGCTGGGGGCCGCGAGCGCGCTCGCGAGATCGACCACGAGCGGATCGCGATGCGCCAATGCCGGACCGAACAGCGCGGCGACGATCAGGATCACGACGATCGTGCCGCCGACCGCCAGTGACGGGCTTTTGCCGATCCCTTTCACTTAAGACTCACGCGCGGATCGATTAGCGCATAGACAAAGTCGGTCGCCATGTTCACGAGGACATAGGTGAGCGCGAAGGTGAGAACGCATCCTTCGACCAGCGGATAGTCGCGCGCGCTGATCGCGGCGATCAGCATCCGGCCCAGGCCCGGCCAGGAAAAAATCATCTCGACGATCAACGCGCCGGTCAGCAATCCGCCGAGCTCGAGCCCCAGGAGCGTGATGACCGAGGTGAGCGCGTTGCGAAGCCCGTGGCGCAAGAGTGCAGCCGTGGGGCTAAGCCCCTTGCTGAGCGCGGTGCGCATGTAGTCGCTCGCGCGCACTGCGATCAGGCTCTGGCGCAGCATCCGCGCGATAATCGCGGCCAGCGCGGTTCCCAGAGTGACCGCGGGCAGCACCAGATGCGCGAGCCCGCCGCGTCCGGTGAGCGGGAACCATCGCAGGTCGAGCGAGAACAAAATCATCAGCAGGGGGCCGAGGTAGATGTGCGGCACTGAGATGCCGAGAATTGCGAAGCCCATCGCGCCGACGTCTCCCGCGCTGCCGGGTTTCGCACCGGCGATAAATCCGAGAGGAAAGGCGATCATAATCGCGACCAGCAGCCCGGCGCCTGCGAGCTCGAGTGTCGCGGGAAACCGCTCGGCGATCAGACGCGCTACCGGCTGATGATATGAAATCGATTCGCCCAGGTCGCCGTGCGCCAGACCCGTGATGAACGACGCGTATTGCGCGCCGAGCGGGCGGTCGAGGCCGAGCTCATGCCTCATTCCAGCCAGGTCCGCGGGCGCCGCCGTATCCCCAAGCATCGCGACGACAGGATCGCCGGGCACCAGATGGATCAGCGCAAAGGTCAGGGTCGCGACGCCGAGCGCGACCGGAATCAGAGCGAGCATCCGCCGCATCAGGTAGCGGATCATTGTGCCGGCTCCGCGCCGCCGGGCTCGACAAGGGTTACCTGCGCCAGCGAGCGCAAGCTTCCGTTGGGATAAGGGTCGAAGCCCTGCACGCCGCGGTTGAGCACCGCAACGGTGTTGACCCACCACAGCGAGACATAGGGCAGATCGTCGGCGGCGAGCTTTTGCACGTTCGCATAAATTTTCTTGCGCGCGGCGGGATCGATAGTCCGCTGGCCGGCTTCCACCAGCGCATCCATTTCGGGATTTGAGTAATAGCCGCGGTTGCTGCCGTGAGGGGGCGCCATCGCGGAATCAAATACCGTGTAGTAGAAATTCGGATCCTCAATTCCGACGAATTGCAGAGAGGTCAGCTCGAATTCTCCGCGCTGGATATCTCCGTAAAAAGTCGCCCATTCGAGCGTGCGGATGTCGAGCTGGATTCCCACCCGCTTGAGCATCGCCTGAAAAACCTCGGCCACGCGCGCGCCCTCGGGCGTGGTTTTGTACTCGAAGCGCAAGTTGCGCATCCCGCGAGCGTCGGCGCGGTAGCCCGCCTGGTCGAGCAGGCGGCGCGCCGCGGCCGGGTCATAGCCATAGGTGGCGACATCGCCGTCGTATGCCCAACTTTCCGGCGTGAGCATCCCGCTGGCGATACGCGCGGTTCCATGCAGCATCGAACTGACTATAGCCGCGCGGTCGATTGAGTATGCGATCGCGCGCCGCACGCGCAGATCGCGCAGCCGCGGGTCGCGGAAATTGAACTCGAGGTATTTGTACGTCGTACCCGCCGTGTTGCTGATTTCCAGCATCTGGTGGTTGGCGAGCCACGGCAAAACGGTGGCTTCGAGATTATTTTCAGAGAGATCGCAGATACCTTCGGCCAGCTCGAGCGCGCGCACGGTCGCGTCGGGCACGACCTTGAACAGGATTTCCCGGGCGGCGGCGGGGGCCGCGGTGCGGTACGGATTTCGCGCCAGCGTCACCGATTCGTCGCGCCGGTACGAGAGCATCGCAAACGCTCCGGTCCCGGGCGGTCCCGCCGCCGTGCTCTTTGCGGGCAAGGGAGTGCCTTCGGGTACGATTCCCTGCATCGCGATTTCCAGGGCAGGCGCGTACGGATGCCGCGTCGTCATCGTGACCGTGTAGTCGTCGGTCGCGGTGATTGACGCAAGCTCGATCATCCCGGCGCGCTTGGCCGACATCGAGGCCGGCGCGAGAATCGAATCGTAGGTGAACTTCACGTCGCGGGCGGTCAGCTCGCGGCCGTCGCTGAAACGAACTCCGTGCTGCAAATGAAAAATCAGCGTGATCGGATCGGGCCGCTCGATACGCTCGGCCAGGTCGCCGACAAAGTCTCCCTCGCGTGAAATCTTGACCAGGGAATCGAAGACCAATTCGTTCACGCGCGACGAAATCGCGTCGGTTGCAAAACGGGGGTCGGTGGAAGTGGGCGAGCTTTCGATATCAACCTGTATCTGCCCTGGCTTGCGCTCCGGCGAGGGCCGTGCGCACGCGCTCGCGTTCGCTACGATCGCGCATAGCGCAACTGCAATCGCACCCGACCGCGCCCTGCCCCGCCTCATCGCATTAACCGCCGCTCGCCTTTGAACCTCGCGGATGGCGAGATAATAGCAGAAGTGACGCGCCATCGCGGCGCATCGCAATGGAGGTTTCCGATGGGAACACAATGGCGCGCCAGGGTGAAGCTCGGCCAGGGTGATCTGACCGAGTCGCGGTGCGAGGCGATTGTGAACGCCGCGAATAACGATCTGATCCTGAGCGGCGGCGTCGCCGGCGCGATCAGAAGCAAGGGCGGTCCTGCGATTCAGGACGAATGCGACCGTATCGGACCGATCGCGATCGGCGAGGCTGCGATTACCGGCGCTGGGCGTCTACCGGCGAAGTTTGTGATTCACGCGGCAAGCATGCGCCTGGGCGGCGGCACCACCGAAACGAACCTGCGCGCCGCGACGCGCAATTCGCTCGCGCGCGCCAATGAGAAAGGACTCAAGTCGATCGCATTTCCCGCGATCGGAACCGGAATCGCAGGGTTTCCGGTCGATCGATGCGCTCGCGTCATGCTCGACGAGGTTCGCGAGCATCTCAGCGGCCCCACGACTCTCGAACGCGTGGAATTCGTCCTGTTCGACGCGGCCGGACTCGCCGCCTTCGAGCGCGCACTTGAAAGCATCCCCGATTAATGCGCCATCGAGGTGCCGCCGGACGTGTCGGGGCGGCGGAGCAGCAGGAAGCTCGGGACCAGGATGATCATCATGAACATCAGCACGCGGTAGATGTCGTTGAAGGAAAGCATCGCGGCCTGCGACTGGATCATTCCGTAAATCATGCCGAGGCCCTGCTTTTGTCCGGAGATCATCTGGGGCAGATAGTGGAAAGGTATCGCGCCCGGAGTGTGCGCTCCGGCGGCGCTCATCTTCCACGCGTCGAAAACTGAGAAGTGTTCGACCAGGTACGACTGATGCGTCTGCTCGTGATTGACCAGCGCGGTGGTCATGTACGAGATGCCGATCGCGGCGCCGGCGTTACGCGTCAGGTTGTAGAGGCTGGCCGCGTAACCGATTCGCTCGCGTTTTACGCACGATAGCGTGGTCGCGGACAGGGTCGGGAAGATCAGTCCCATCCCCAGGCCCATTACCACGCTCGGCCAGATGACAACCCACATGCTGACGTCCAGATTCCATCCCGACATCGACCACAACGCCGCAGCCATCAGAACGAACCCAAGTCCTATTAGCGGGCGCGTATCCAAACGCGCGCGCGCAAGCTGCCCGACCAGCAGCATCGCGGCCATCGTTCCGAGTCCGCGCGGAGCAAGCACCAGACCGGCTTTCCACGCGTTGTAGCCCAGGAGCTCTTGCAGAAAGATCGGGTTCAGCAGTCCGGTGCCATACAGCGCGAAGCTCATCGCGACGATCAGCGAGACCGAAAAGCTGAACACCGGAATTTTCAGGATGCGCAAATCCAGGATCGGTTCCGGATAGCGCAACTCGTGCAGCACCAGCCACAAGGTCGCGATTGCCGAAATTCCGGTCGCGTACACAACCCACGCGGAGTTGAACCAATCGGCGCGCTGGCCGCGATCGAGCACGATCTGCATGAGGCCGAGGCTCACCACCAGCAGCAGCATCCCCAGGTAGTCGACTTTGCCGCCGCGCGCGCGATGCGCGCGCAGATAGTCGGGATCATGCACGAACCACGTAACCATCAGGAAGGCGAGAGTTCCGACCGGGATGTTGATGTAGAAATTCCAGCGCCAGTTCCAGTTGTCGGTGATCCATCCGCCGAGCGTCGGACCCATGATCGGCGCGACCATCAGGCCGACCCCCCACATCGCCATCGCGAGTTGCTGCTCGTTGGGCGGAAAGGTTTCCATCAGGATCGCTTGCGAAGAGGGAATCATCGCGGCGCCGGCCGCGCCCTGGATCAGCCGGAACAGGACCATCTGATCGAGCGATTGCGCCGCGCCGCACATCGCGGAGGCGATCACGAATACGGTGACCGAGGTCAGGAAGTAGCGTTTGCGGCCAAAGCGCGCCGAGATCCAGCCGGTCATCGGAATCATGATCCCGTTGGCGACCAGGTAGCTGGTCAGCACCCACGCGATTTCGTCGACGCTGGCGGAGAAGGTGCCCTGCATATGCGGCAGCGCGACGTTGACGATCGAGGTGTCGAGCACCTCGAGCGTGGTGCCGAGCATCACCGCGATCGCGATCAGCCACTTGTGCGTCGCGGGTCCGGACTCGACGTGATCTACTACTGCTTTGCTCGCCGCACCCAATTGATTGCCAGAAGAGTAACCGGACTATCGTACCGAAGCGCGCCCGCCGAGGCATCGGCGCGCGACGGTGTAACCCTACCGTAACATGTTACGCGATTGATTCGCGCAAGCGCGGAAGTTTTCCTCCGGAATTTTCTTTGCATATTTCTTCGGATGATGATGACTTCGCGAACTTTTGCGGCTACGATCCTTGCATGCGGCTTGCCGCGATCGACGTCGGATCAAATTCCGTCCATATGATCGTCGCCGACGCCACCCGCGAGGGCCGCGTCGAGGTGGTCGATCGGGTCAAGGAGATGGTGCGCCTGGGGCGCCGCTCATTCACCACCGGCAAACTCACCGACGAAGCGATGGATCTTGCGGTGCGCTCGCTCACGAACTTCGGAAAGCTCGCCCGGGTGCGCAAGGTGGACAAGATGCGCGCGGTGGCCACCAGCGCGGTGCGCGAGGCGCGCAACCGGACCGCGTTTATCCGGCGCATCAAGCGCGAGACCGGAATCTCGGTGCAGGTGATCTCCGGAAGCGAGGAGGCGCGCCTGATCTTCATCGCCGCGCGCCACGCGCTCGGACTCGACGGCGGACCGCATCTGCTGGTTGACGTCGGCGGCGGAAGCGTTGAGCTGGTGTTGGTGCAAGACGGCGAGCCGCTGTGGATGCATAGCGTGAAGCTCGGGGCGGCGCGGCTTGCGGAACGCTATCTAACCGAAGATCCGCCCAGCCGCGCGCAGCTTCGGCACATGGAAAAGCATATCGAGAGCGAGGCCGGGTTGTTCCTGCACCAGGCGCGCAAGGCGAAGATCGTCCGCGCAATAGGAACCTCGGGCACGATCAACACTCTGGTCGCGATGGCGCGTGCGGCGCGCGGCGAAGAGCTGGGCAGGCTGCACGGCGCGAGCGCGTCGGCGGAGGAGATTTCGGGGCTGGCGCGTGACCTCGCATCCGCTAACGCGGCGCTGCGTGCGGAGCTGCCGGGAATGGATGCGAAGCGCGTCGACCTGATGCCTGCGGCGGGAGCGCTGGTGGATTTTATCGTCCGGCGGTCGGGAGCACCCGAGCTGGTCGCCTGCACCTGGGCGCTGCGCGAGGGGCTGATTCTCAGCCAGATGCGCACCGCGTTTCGCCATACGGCGGAAGACGCGCGGCGGCGGTCGGTGAAGGCGGTGGCTTCGAGGTTTTCCGGAGCTAACGCGCATGGCAAACAGGTTGCGAAACTCGCCCTCAAGCTGTTCGACGCGACCGCGCCGGTTCTGCGGCTGGCGCGAAAGACCCGCGAATTGCTGGAATACGCAGCGCTCTTGCATGATATCGGGCACGCGATCGATCATGATCGACACAACCGGCACTCTTACTATCTGATAAAGAATGCGGAATTATTTGGCTTCGATCGGGACGAGATAGAAATCGTCGCGCAGGCTGCGCGTGGGCATCGCAAACAGGCGCCCAAGCTCGATTCTCCCGAGCTGAGCGCGCTGGCGCCGGCGCAGCGCAAGACGGTGCGCGCATTTGCCGCGATTTTGCGCGTCGCCGACGCACTGGACCGCAGCCACTTCGGTGTGGTCAAAAATATCGAGGTGCGTTACTCGCCCGGACGGCTTATTATCGGGGTCGATTCAAACAGGGAAAAAGCGGATCTCGAACTATGGACATGCGAGAGAAGGACGGATCTGCTGTCACGCTTGCTGGACCGCCAGGTGACGCTGGCGCGCTGAGCGGCGCGCAGAATGGAGTGCAGGCCGCGGCGTCCTCTTCGGCGCAGTCTGCGCGGCCCGAACCGGCGCAGAGCCTGCTGAGCGCGCCGCACGGATATCCGGGCAGGCTTATCGCCGTCGAAGGAATCGACGGGTCGGGCAAATCGACTCAGCTCATGCTGCTCGAGCGATGGCTTCGTGCACGCGGCTATCCAGTCATCTTCACCGAATGGAATTCGTCGCGCTTGGTACGTCGCTCGATGAGCCGGGGCAAGAAGAAAAATCTTCTGACGCCGACGACTTTCAGCCTGCTGCACGCCGTGGATTTCGCCGATCGGCTGACCTACCAGATTCTGCCGCCGCTGAAGGCCGGGATGGTGGTGCTTGCCGACCGCTATGTGTTCACCGCGTTCGCACGCGACGTCGCGCGCGGAGTCGATCCGGATTGGGTTCGTTCGGTGTACAAGTTCGCGCTCAAGCCTGACCTGACGCTGTATTTTCGCGTGCCGATTGAAATATCGCTCGAGCGGCTGCTCTCGGGCCGCGCCAAGCTCAAGTATCATGAAGCCGGAATGGACGTGGGCCTGTCCACCGATCCGGTCGAGAGCTTCCGGCTGTTTCAGAGCCGCGTGCTCGAGATTTACGATCAGCTAACCAACGAGTTCGGGCTGCGCACAATCGATGCGACCGGCGAGATCCCGCTGCAGCAGCGCGGATTCCGCAAGATGGTGCAGGACGTGCTGCGCGATTACGATCGCGAGCGGGCGAAGAATAATCATGCGATCAAAACGCGCTAAATCCTGGTACGGGCACGGCCTGCCTTATCTGAAAGAAAAGCGCCTGCCGGGCCATCTGATCGCGATCGAGGGCACTGACGGAGTCGGGCGCTCGACCCAGATCGATCTGCTGCGCCCGTGGCTCGAGCTCGAGGGCTACGCGGTCAGCAACACCGGATGGACGCGTTCGCCGCTGCTCTCTGAAACCATAAACGAAGCCAAGGCGGGCCATCAGCTCACCGTCAACACCTTCAGCCTGCTCTACGCCGCCGACTTCGCCGACCGGCTCGAGCACGAGATTCTGCCGGCGCTGCAGGCGGGCTTTATCGTGATCGCGGACCGGTATATGTACACCGCGTTCGCGCGCAACAACGTGATGGGCGCCGATCCGGACTGGAGCCGCGAGCTGTTCGGCGTGGCGCTGGTGCCGGACCTGGTGCTCTACCTCGACATCGATGTCGAGACGCTGATTCCGCGCGTCGTCCACGGCAAGGGGATGGATTATTGGGAATCGGGGATGCATCTGGCACTCGGCACCGATCTGTTCGACTCGTTCAAGCGCTACCAGAGCAGGCTGATCGAGGAATATCGGCACCTGTCGGCGGAGTTTGGCTTCGTTTCGATTGACGCACGCGCGCCGATCGAGGAAATCCAGAGCGATCTCAAAAGGCACATCGCCGACTACCTGAAAATCGCGGAACCTGCGCGCTCCGGCGCGGCCGCTTCTGCCTCCGTCCGCAAGGAATGATGCGTGGAGGCTGACGTCCAGCCGGATTCGCGCAAGCTGCGGCTCGCGCCTGAGGACAGCCTTGGCGCCGCGGCGACGATAGCGCTCGGATTCGGCGCGAATAGCCTGGAACGCGATCGCACCGCGGCGGCCGCCGGCGAGATCGAGCCGATCCATCAGCTACGCGTGGCGTCACGCCGCCTGCGCGCCGCAATCGAGATGTTCTCCGGCGTGGTGTATGCGGGACAGGCCGCACTTCTACGCCGCGATCTGCCGTGGTTGGCTCAGAGCGCAGGAAAAGTTCGCGAATGCGACGTGATCGGCGATACTATTCGCGCGCGCGCTCCGAAACTCGAGCCGAAGCTGGCCGCGATGCTGCCGCCGCTCTATTCGGAGCTCGAGGTATCGCGCACGCTGGCGCTCGCCGCGTTGGGCGAGGTTCTGGAATCGGCGCGATTCAACACCACGATGGCGCGGCTGCAAAAGCCGCGGATTCGGATTTCCGCTTCGGCGGCGCTCGCAGCGGCGGCAGCGGGAATTCTCGCGCGGATGGCGCGTGCGATGTCGCGCGCCGGCGCGCCGCTTACGGAATCCTCGATGCCGGAGGTCGTGCATCGCCTGCGGGTGCGGGTCAAGCGGACGCGCTACACGCTCGAGATGCTGGCGGCGCTCGGCGGCAAGCGTCATCGCAAGGCGCTGGCGCGGCTCGAAGAGCTGCAAGATTTGCTGGGTTCGTTCACCGACACGATCATCGCGATCGCATGGCTGATCGCGTATGCGAGCGCCGAGGGCGCGCCGGCCGAAGCGGTGCTCGCGGCCGGTGCGATGG
>JBAPSR010000251.1:0-1573 GCA_049281755.1 Binataceae bacterium (SeqCode) | reverse complement strand
CTCGAACGCGCCGCGATCAGCGCCGCGTCCGCTCCCTGAGCGCGCCGTGCGCCGAAGTCGATCACCCTCCTTCCCTGCGCCGCGCTGACGCAGCGCGCGGCCTTGGTCGCCGCCATCGCGGCGAATCCGAGCTGATTGAGCACCAGGGTCTCGATGATCTGGCCTTCGATCAACGGCGCGTGAATTTCGAGGATCGGTTCTCCGGCGAAAAAGACCGCGCCCTCGGGAATCGCCCGCACCTCTCCGCTGAAGTGAAAGCCGGCCAGATATTCCAGGAACGCGGGTTTGAACAGCTTTAACGAATCGAGGTACGTAATCGCCTCCGCGTCGAAGTGGTAGGCCTCGAGCGCCTCGAGCATCCGCTCGATCCCGGACGCGATCATAAAGCCGCGGTTCGGCGGCATCCGCCGCAGCGCCATCTCGAACGCGGCCTGCTCATTCATCGCGTGCTCGAAGAACGCGGCGCTGACCGTCAGCTCATACAGGTCGGTGCACAGCGCAACCTCGCCCGCCTCGAGCCGCAGATCGATTGGCATCGCGACGCTTCCCGCACGCGCGTTCAGCGCGGCGGCTCCGGCGGCGAAGGCGGTTTGGGCGCGGGCGGCGCGCTATCGACTTCATGCACGACGCGCGTCTCGCGATTGCCGGAATTGCGCAGCGCGTCGGCCATCGCTCGAAGGCGCTGATCTACCATGTAGTTGATCGTGCCGGGCTCATCGACGGTGCCCGCGCGCACGCCGGTCAGCAGCTCGATTCCGTGATCGATCGTGTCGATCGCATAAATATGGAATTCGCCGCGCTCGACCGCCGCGACCGTTTCGGGCTCGAGCATCAGGTTATCGACGTTGGTCTTCGGCACCATCACGCCCTGGGTCCCGCTCATCCCGATCGCCTTGCACACGCGGTAATAGCCCTCGATCTTTTCGTTGGCGCCGCCGATCGCCTGCACGTGGCCGTGTTGGTCGACCGATCCGGTGACCGCGAGATCCTGCCGGATCGGCACGCCCGAGAGCGCCGACAACAGCGCGTAGAGCTCGGTCGAGCTGGCGCTGTCGCCGTCGATTCCGGAATACGATTGCTCGAACGCGATCGACGCGGTCATCGCCAGCGGATGCGCCTGGCCGAAACGTGCGCGCAGAAAGCCCGAAAGGATCATGATTCCCTTGTCGTGGGTCGAGCCCGAAAGCCGCGCCTCGCGCTCGATATTGATTAGGCCCGCCTGGCCGAGCGCAACCGTCGCGGTCACGCGCGAGGGACGGCCGAACGCGTAGCCGCCCACGTCGATCACGGCAAGCCCATTTATCTGGCCTACCGCCTTGCCGGTGATCTGCACGACCAGCGTGCCGCGCGCGATCATGCGGCGGATTTCTTCTTCGATATGATTAAGCCGCAGCACCCGCTCCTTAAGCGCGCGTTCGACCTGCGCGCCCGAAACCTCGGCGGCGTGCTCGGCGCGCGCGAAGTACGCGGACTCGCGCGCAAGATCGTCGATCGGCTCGAGCATCGCGAGCACCCGGGTCCGGTCGCCCGCCTGGCGCATCCCGAACTCGACGATTTTGCGCAGCGCGTCGCC
>JBAPSR010000250.1:0-1507 GCA_049281755.1 Binataceae bacterium (SeqCode) | reverse complement strand
TCGATCACACCGTCATCCCACAACCGCGCCGACGAGTAGTAGCAGCTCGATTCGATCTCGTACTTCTCGAGCGTCGGGCGGGTGAACTCGCGCTGCTCATCGGCGCCCATCGTCTGGTTGTCTCGCTTCAACTGATCGAGCTTCACCGTGAGCAGCGTGTTCGCGGCTTGCTCGCCTCCCATCACCGAGATGCGTGAGTTCGGCCACATGAACATCAGGCGCGGACCGAACGCGCGTCCGCACATCCCGTAATTTCCCGCGCCGTTGGACGCGCCGATTATCACGGTGAACTTCGGCACCTGCGCGTTGGCGACGGCGTTGACCATCTTGGCGCCGTCCTTTGCGATTCCGCCCTGTTCGTAGCGTTTGCCCACGATGAAGCCGGTGATGTTCTGCAGAAACACCAGCGGGATTCGCCGCGCGCAAGACAGCTCGATGAAGTGCGTCGCCTTGAGCGCGGACTCGCTGAACAGCACGCCGTTGTTCGCGATGATCCCGGCCGGGTAGCCGAAGATCCGCGCAAACCCCGTGACGAGAGTGTTTCCATACCGAGGCTTGAACTCGTGCATCCTGCTCCCATCGACGATTCGGGCGATAACCTCGCGCACGTCGTAGGGCTTACGTGTGTCGGACGGAATCACGCCGTAGAGTTCGGCGGGATCGTAGTAAGGATCTTCGGGCGAGTCCTGAATGCCGGCGGTGGATTGTCGCGGGCCGAGGTTTTCGAAAATCGCGCGCGCGATCCGAAGCGCGTCTTCGTCGTCTTCGGCTAAATGATCGCTCACACCCGACAGCCTTGTATGCACGTCGCCTCCGCCGAGTTCTTCGGCGCTGACTTCCTCTCCAGTCGCGGCGCGCACCAGAGGCGGCCCCGCCAGAAAGATCGTCCCCTGCTCGCGCACTATTATATTTTCATCGCACATCGCGGGAACGTAGGCCCCGCCCGCCGTGCACGACCCCATCACGACTGCGACCTGCGCGATTCCCAGCGCCGACATCCGCGCCTGATTGTAGAAGATGCGCCCGAAGTGATCGCGGTCGGGAAACACCTCCGCTTGCAGGGGCAGAAACGCGCCGCCGGAATCGACCAGGTAAACGCACGGCAGGCGATTCTCCATCGCGATCTCCTGCGCGCGCAGATGCTTTTTCACCGTCATCGGATAGTACGTGCCACCTTTGACCGTCGCGTCGTTCGCGATCACGATCACCTCGCGTCCATGCACCCGACCGATTCCGGTCACGAGACTCGCGCCGGGCGCCTCGCCGCCGTACATCCCGTGGGCCGCGAGCGTCGAGAGCTCGAGAAATGGGCTCTGATCGTCGAGCAGCTTGCGCACCCGGTCGCGCGCAAGCAGCTTGCCGCGTTCCAGGTGGCGCTTGCGCGCGTGCTCGGGGCCGCCGGCGCGAACGCGATCGATTTCCGCGCGCAGCTTCTGCACCTGAGCCGCAATGACTTCGCGGTTTTTGCGAAATTCCTCTGACGAGGTCTGGATGCGTGATTCGATTC
>JBAPSR010000249.1:0-6427 GCA_049281755.1 Binataceae bacterium (SeqCode) | reverse complement strand
CGATCCTGAAGAATGAGGCGTACTTCGCCGTCTCGAACAAGTATTTCGACCGCGAGCAGGCTGCGACCGACTACAATTACTATCTCGACGAGAATTGCTACGCCGAAGAACTCGGCTACGACATCGTTGCTCTGAACGAACATCACGGCAACCCGTTCTGCATGGGCAGCGTGATGAATGTCGAGGCGGCGATCCTCGCGCGCCTCACCAAGCGCGTGAAGATTTGCCTGATCGGCAATCCGCTCCCGGTGATCAAGCATCCGCTGCGGATGGCCGAAGAGCTGGCCGAGATCGATTTGATCTCGCGCGGGCGGATGATCACCGGATGGGTTCGTGGCGCGGGCTCGGAGCAGTTCTTCAACAACGCCAATCCCGCGTACAACCGTGAGCTGTTCAACGAGGCGCACGATTTTATCGTGCAGGCTTGGACGCGGCCCGGTCCGTGGCGCTATGAGGGCAAGCATTTTCATTATCGCCACGTCAATCCGTGGGCGCTGCCGTATCAGAAGCCGCATCCCCCGTTCTGGATTCCCGGCGTGATCAGCCCCGAGACCGCGAAATGGTGCGCCGAGCATCGCTATCCCTACATCGGCCTCGGCACCGCGCTCGGACCCACCGCCGACCTGTGGGATTTCTACGCCGACGAGGCGCGCAAGCAAGGCTACCAGGCCGGTCCTGAAAATTTCGGTTACGTGATTCCGACCTTCGTTGCCGAGACCGACGAGCGCGCACAGGACTTGGGCCGCGGCTTCGTCTATGGCGGCGGCCAGAACGCGTTCTCGCGCACCGAGCATACCCTCCCGCCCGGCTACAATTCGAAAGAAGCGACTCGCCGCCTGGCAAAACAGCCGCAAGGAAGCTGGCTCGGCGTAAGCGGTGACA
Source organism: Binataceae bacterium (SeqCode) (assembly GCA_049281755.1). Lineage (GTDB taxonomy): Bacteria > Desulfobacterota > Binatia > Binatales > Binataceae > JBARDN01. The sequence continues at coordinate 5,545 of JBAPSR010000249.1, read as the reverse complement.
AGCTGCGCGGTCATAGCGAGGAAGCAGCTCAGGTCGATTACGACGAAGTCCGCCGCAAGCTAGCCGCCGGGCTCCAGAAGGCCCAGAAATCGCTGACGATAGTAATTGGCAGTCCGAAGACGGTAATCCCGAAGTTCAAGACGATTCTGAACGTGCTGCGCCCCGGCGCGCTGATTATTTTCAGCGTGCAAGGCCCGGTGAACAACCAGGATCGCCAAACCAGCATGCGCCTGATCGCGCAAGAAGTGGTTCCGGCGCTGCGCGAATACGCCCGCGAAATCGATCTGCCGGACGCCTTCGAGCGAGTCCCCGGCTCGGTGAAGCTCCAGTCAGGCACCAGCCGAATCCCAGTAGCCGACCGCGGTCCATTGAAGGAGTTGGGCATTCTGTAGAGCTCTGGTCGCATCGCGGGAGCCGGCGAGACGCCGGCGCTACTGACACAGGATCGATTATGCATATACCGTTGCGCCGCGCGACAAACCTTGAATCCTGACGGCGGACCTAATAGGCGTTAGTGTTGCTATGAGCGATATAGAATCATTCCGCAAAGAGACTCGCGCGTGGCTCGAATCCAACTGCCCGCCCGAGATGCGCAAGCCCGCGCAATCCGAAGACGATACCTGCTGGGGCGGCCGCAGATGGAAATTCCGCTCCGACGCCCAGCGCCTGTGGCTCGAGCGGATGGCCTCCAAAGGATGGACCGTTCCCGAATGGCCGCGCGAGTTCGGCGGCGGCGGCCTCTCGCGCGACGAAACCAAAGTCCTGCGCCAGGAGATGCGCGCGCTCGGATGCCGCTCGCCGCTCGATAGCTTCGGCATCTGGATGCTCGGGCCTGCGCTGCTCAAGTACGGCTCTGAAGAACAGAAACGCGAGCATCTGCCGAAAATCGCGCGCGGCGAAATTCGATGGTGCCAGGGATACTCCGAGCCAGGCTCCGGCTCCGACCTCGCTTCGCTGCAAACGCGCGCCGAAGATAAGGGCGACCACTACGTCATCAACGGCTCGAAAATCTGGACCTCATACGCCGACAAGGCGGACTGGATCTTCTGCCTCGTGCGCACTGACCCGGCAGCGCCCAAGCACGAAGGAATCAGTTTCATTCTGTTCGACATGGAGAGCGCCGGGGTCTCGACCAAACCGATCACACTGATCTCGGGCGCGTCGCCGTTTTGCCAGACCTTCTTCGACGACGTCCTGGTGCCGAAAGCGAACCTGATCGGCAAGCTCAACAAAGGATGGGAAATCGCCAAGTACCTGCTGACCCACGAGCGCGACATGATCGGCGGGATGGGCCAGACTTCCGAAAATCGTTCGCTCGGCCAGATCGCGGGCGAGAGCGTCGGCGTCGAAAACGGGATGCTCGCCGACCCCGTTCTGCGCGGGCAGATCGCGGCGTTCGAGGTCGACGCGTGGGCGTTTCGCCTCACGATGGAGCGCGTCGGCGATCTCGCAAAGGCCGGACAGGCGCATCCCGCCGTGTCGTCGCTGCTCAAATACTACGGTACCGAGCTCAACAAGCGGCGGCTCGAACTGGTGATGTCGGCGGGCGGCGCAAACGCGCTCGAATGGGAAGGCGAACGCTCGCACAACGGCGCGACTGCGCGCGCATGGCTGCGCTCGAAAGCAAACTCGATCGAGGGCGGCACCAGCGAGGTCCAGCTGAACATAATCGCCAAGCGCATCCTCGGCCTGCCGGACGCGTAATGACATCTTTTGTGTCATTCCGAGCGCGAGTTGGCGATGCATATCGCGTCGTGTGCGCGCTTCGAACGGCAAGCGTCGCGAGGAATCTCGCCCTGCGCACATGCAGACCCTCCGGCCGGATTACGCAGTGACGCGCATGCCCTAATCGCACAACAGAAATCGCAACCGGAATTGCTGAAATGCCATTAGTCTTGAACGACGAACAGACGATGCTCCGCGACAATACTCGCGGCTTTCTTTCCAAGAACGCGCCCGTCGCGCATCTGCGCCAGCTCCGCGACTCGCGCGACAAGACGGGTTTTTCGCGCGAGCTGTGGAAAGCAATGGTCGCGATGGGCCTGTCGGGAATTCTGGTGCCTGCCGATTACGGCGGACTCGGACTCGGCAATGTTGAAGCCGGAATCGTGATGGAAGAGCTCGGACGCAATCTCACTCCTTCGCCGTTTCTCTCGACCGCCGTCGTCGCGGCGAGCGCGATCAAGCACGCGGGGAGCGAAAAGCAAAAGCGCGACTATCTGCCGCGCATCGTCAGCGGCGATCTGATCGCGACGCTCGCCGTGGACGAAAGCGCGAAGCATCGTCCGGAAAAAATCGCCTTGAATGCCACCCGCTCTGGAAACAATTTCACCCTCGACGGCGAGAAGATCTTCGTGCTGGACGGCCACGTCGCCGATTTGCTGATCGTCGCGGCGCGCACCTCGGACGCATCAGGCGAACGCAAGGGAATCACGCTCTTTCTGGTTGACGCGAAAGCCAAGGGCGTCACCGCCGAACGCACCGAGACGGTCGATAGTCACAACGCCGCGCGCGTGCGCTTCAACAAGGTGAGCGTCGGTGCCGACGCAGTTCTCGGCGAGATCGACGCAGGATGGAAACCGCTCGAGGGCGCGCTCAACGCCGGACGCGCCGCAGTTGCCGCCGAGCTTGCGGGACTCGCGGACCAGGCGTTTGCGATCACCGTCAACTATCTCAAAGAGCGCAAACAGTTCGGAAAAGTGATCGGACAGTTCCAGGCACTGCAGCATCGCGCCGCCGTGCTCTACTGCGATCTCGAACTTACCCATTCGGTGGTGCTCAAGGCGCTGCAGACCCTCGACGAGTCATTCGACACCGCCGGCGCGATCGTTTCGGTCGCCAAGGCGAAAGCCGGCGCCACCGCAACGCTGGCGGTGCAGGAAGGCGTGCAGATGCACGGCGGAATCGGGATGACCGATGAATTCGACATAGGGTTGTTCATGAAGCGGGCGCGCGTCGGACAGGAATTGTTCGGCGACGCGAATTTTCACGCCGACCGGCTCGCCCGAATGAACCGCTATTGATGAGCGCGGGATTTCAGTCCCGCGGCTTCCTGGACAGCGCCGAACTCTACGACGCGATCTATCATTTCAAAAACTACGCGCGGGAATCCGAGCATTTGCGCGGCTTGATCGACGCCGCGGTCCCGGGCGCGCACACGCTCCTCGACGTCGCATGCGGCACCGGAGCGCATTCGCAATTTCTGAAAAATCACTACGCGGTTGATGGGATCGATCAGAACGAAGACTACTTGCGAGCCGCGCGGACCAAGAATCCTGCGGGCAATTACTCGCGCGCCGACATGACCGGCTTCGACCTCGGCCGCACCTACGACGCCGTCACCTGCCTGTTCAGCGCGATCGGTTACGTCGGAACGATCGCGCGTCTGAACAGCGCCGTCGCCGCGATGGCGCGGCATGTGCGCGCGGGCGGCGCCCTGATCATCGAGCCGTGGATAACTCCCGACGCGTGGAAGCCCGGAAGCCAGTTTATCCACACGGGACAACTGCCCGACGGCCTGGTGTGCAGGATGAGCCACAACGGCCGGGAAGGAAATCTGTCGGTGCTGCAACTGCACTATCTGCGCGGCAGCGTGCGCGGTATCGAGCACTTCAACGAACGGATGGAGCTCGCGCTGTTTACGCGCGATGAAATGACCGCCGCATTCGACGCGGCGGCGATGGAAGTTACCTACGAGCCCGAGGGTCTGATGGGGCGCGGGCTGTACGCCGCCCGCCATCGCAGGTGATCTGGCTACACGGCGACCGACTGCGCAGGCGCCGCAAATTGTTCCTGCTCGCGCTCGAGCGGCCGCACCCAGAGCATCGCGAGCCCGCACATGATGAGCATCACGATAAACGCCGTGATCGCGAGCGCGTAGCTGCCGGTCACGTCGAAAATTCTTCCGGTCGCGATCGGACTCGCAAACGCGCCGAAGGTGTAGAACACTCCCGTGATTCCAAGCACCGAGCCGAGGCGCTTCACCCCGAGCGATTCGATCATCACCAGCGGCATCTGCACGGCGAACGCTCCCGCCGCGAATCCTCCCGCGACGATATTCAGTCCGAGCGCCAGCACGTGCGACGCGCCCAACATCCCGAACATCCCGGCCGTCGCGCCCGCGAACGTGATCACCATCGCGGTGCGCGCGCCCGCGCGGTCGGCGAGCGGACCGCCGAAGAGCGTGCCCGCGGTCGTACCGATCAGATAAAGGCTCACTGCGGTCGCGGCGAGCGTCGGCGTGTAACCGATGCCGGTCAGGTACGCGATAAAATGCGCACCCATCCCGGTGGTCAACCCCGCTAGCGCCTGCACCAGGCAGATCAGCCAGAACGATCGCGTGCGGCGCGCCTGCGCGAGTTCGAGTCCGGGCAGGACCATCGGCGGCGCGGCTGCGCGCGCGCGCGAATCCGCATCTCCGCGGCCACGCGCGGTATTGCGCGCATCAGCAGATTTGGTGGTCTGGATGAAAATCAGGATCGATGGAACGACCACCAGCAGAATCGGGAGTGCGAGCACCAGGTAACCGAAGCGCCAGCCTTTGGCTTGAATCGCGTACGAGGCGACCATCGTCATCGCGGCGCCGCCGAGCGTCGCTCCGGAAAATGCGATTCCCATCGCGAGTCCGCGCCGCGCCTGGAACCATCCCGCGATGATCAGCGTGGTTGGGATCGAAGTCGAAGCACCGACACAGATTCCAAACAGCCCGTTGATCGCAAGGAATTCGGAAAAGGTGGTCGCGCGGCTAAGCCCGAGCCACAACAGGCCCACGATCGTGGCGCCCACGATCATCATTTTTTTGGGGTTCACGCGATCGGCGATCATTCCGATGAGCGGTCCCGCCGCGCCGCCGGTGATCCATCCGATCGAAACCGCGACCGAGAGCTTCGCGCGGGTCCATCCAAAGGTCTTGAGCACCGGGACGAAGAACACCGCGCCGCAATTGATTCCGCCCCAGATGAAAAACATCGTGACGAAAATCGCGCCAACGATGATCCATCCCTGTCGTTCCCGACTCGTCATGCGGCTCTCCGCGCGAGCGCACGCCCACGCGCAGGGGATAGTAGCACGCGACCCGAAAAGCACCAGCGAGCACGGTCGAGCGCGGCACCAAAGCGGCTGCGCTCAGAGCATCGCTTCGATCAGACTAGGCCCGGGCTCCTTGAGCGAGCGCTCGAGATGCTTCACCAGGTCGTCGGCGGTCTCGACTCGCACGCCCGGAACGCCGAGTCCGTGCGCGAGATCGGTCCATCGGATTTCCGGAGGATGAAGCTCGGTCAAGCTGCGCGCTTGCCGCCCCGGCTCGGTGTTACCCGCACGCGCCGCCTCGATCTGCAAAATCCGGTAGGCGCGATTCGAGCAGACAATCGTCGTGACGTTCAATTGCTCGCGCGCCTGGGTCCACAACGCCTGAACGGTGTACATCCCGCTGCCATCGGCTTGCAGAGCGATCACGCGCCGATCGGGGCACGCGACCGCCGCTCCAGTCGCGGTCGGAAAGCCCTGCCCTATCGCGCCTCCAGTGAGCGCGAGGCACGTATGCGGC
>JBAPSR010000248.1:0-4454 GCA_049281755.1 Binataceae bacterium (SeqCode) | reverse complement strand
GCGCGCGAGCCGGCCGAGGGATGGATCGACGCGTTGCGGGCAGCGCCGGGAATCCTGATGGTCGAGGAATCGGAACCGCTGTCGCTGGTTGACGCGATCGGCCAGGAAGCGATTCTCGTTCGCGCCGAGGAACATCCCTCGGGCGCGGAAATCTTCTGCGCATTCGACAACACCCGGATCGCCGCGCTGGGCGCGCTCTGGATCGCAGAGACCTTCGCGCTCGACGCTCCTTCCGGACACTGATTGCGACTTCACGCTCCTCGGACGCTCGCGCGATGCTCGTAAAGCTGACGATCGAATACGACGGTACCGCGTACTGCGGATGGCAACTGCAGGCGGGCCAGGATTCGATTCAGGGAAGGATCGAAGCGGCGCTCGCGCAGATTTTTGGCGTCGCGGTTCGAGTGCACGGCGCCGGCCGCACCGACGCCGGAGTCCACGCGCGCGGACAAGTCGCCGCGATTCGCCTGCCGCGCGAGTTCGCTCCCGACGAACTGGGGCGCGCGCTCAACGGCATCCTGCCGCGCGATATCGTGATCCTCGAGGCTGCCGCCGCGCCCGATAATTTCGATCCGCGCCGCGACGCGCGCTCGCGCCTGTACGAGTACCGCGTGCTCAACCGCGCGGTCGCGTCGGCCTTCGAGTATCGCTACGCCTACCTGGTGCGCGACGCGCTCGATCTCTCTGCGATGCGATCGGCTGCGCAGGTCTTTGTCGGCGAGCGCGATTTCGCCGCGATGCGCACGCTTGGGTCCGAGGAAAGGACCACGATGCGCCGCGTGATCGCGAGCGACTGGCGGCGCGAGGGCGCGCTGCTCATCTACCACGTCGAGGCGACCAGCTTCCTGCGCCACATGGTGCGCACGATGGTGGCGGCGATGCTCGAGGCCGGGCGCGGCCGAACCGATGCCGCCGAAGTTGCGGCGATCCTCGCCTCGGGCGATCGTGCGCGCGCACCTGCAGCCGCGCCCTCGGGCGGTCTTTATCTCACTGAAGTGCGCTACTGAGCATCGCCGCCGATCATCGGCACGCGCTAAATCGCCTGTCATAGCGCGGCGCGCGGAGCTGCGGACGCGCAAACCCCGCTCTGCGTGTGGAAAACGCGGCCACCTGTTCAAAAACTCGCTCGATTTCTAGGAAATGTGCACAGATCACTCCTGCTTCCCCTTGAAAAACGGCTGCCACTTCGTCACCCTTTGCCAAAGCCCGAATATCGGGCCGCAAGGAGGCGGATGATGACGCAGTCTCAGGTAGCAGCCCACATGGCTGATAAGCTCGGAGTTTCCAAGAAGCAGGGAAAGGCGGCGCTCGAGGAGCTGACCGCTCTGGTCGTGCGAGAATTAAAGAAGGAAGGTTCTCTGCGCCTTGCCGGGCTCGGAATTTTCCGCAAGCGCCAATCCAAGGCGCGGATGGGCCGCAACCCCGCCACGGGCGAGGCAATCAAGATTCCGGCGCGCACCCGGCTTCGCTTCACGCCGGCCAAGGCGCTGAAGGATTCCGTGCTCGGAGCGAAACGCAAGTAATCGAAGGATCTTGGAATCGGCCGCGCCCGCGTTCGGGAGCAACGTGCCGATAGCCCTTCAGCAAACCGCAAGGCGAACCCCGCCTTGCGGTTTGTGATTTTCAATCGCGACGTGCTCGCTCTGTTGTGCGTGCCCCCTACGCTTGCGATTCTCGTGTGCCTCGCGCGCAAGAATCTCGAATGGGAGTGCCGCCGCATGTGGCGTCGGCTCGGAGCATTGACGCCTCGGGATTCCTCGCCCAAGGCTCGGAATGACGGTTGGGGCCCGGCTCAAGATTACCCTACTCATACACCAAACCCACATCCGTCATTTCGGCCGAAGGGAGAAATCCCGAAGCGTTCATGCACAGACCTGCGAGTCGCCGCGATCCTGAGGGCAAGAACGGGATTCCTCGCGCACGGCGGCCACGCGCGCGGGAATGACACAATCGTCGGCCTGACCAACTACCTATGATTTTGATCTCTTGCGCGCCTCGCGCGCACGCGCGAGCCATTCGCGTATCCGGACCTCGTAGCCGCGCTCGTTCGGCTCATAGTAGATGCGCTCGCCAAGCTCGTCGGGCAGATAACTCTGGCTTGTGACCGCGCCCTGGTAGTCGTGCGGATAGCGATAGTCCTTGCCGTAGCCGAGGCCTTTCATCAGCGCGGTTGGCGCGTTGCGCAGATGCATCGGTACCGGCAGCGCGCCGCGTTGCGCGTCCTCCCGCGCCCGGTTCATCGCAAGATATGACGCGTTCGATTTCGGCGCGCACGCCAGATAGGTAACGCCCTGCGCCAGCGGAATCACGCCCTCGGGCAGGCCGACGAAATCGATCGCGTCCTTGACCGCGAGCGCGATCTGCAGCGCGCGCGGGTCGGCGTTGCCCACGTCCTCGGACGCGAAGATCACCATCCGCCGCGCGATGAACAGCGGCTCTTCGCCCGCCTCTACCATCCGCATCATCCAGTAGAGCGCAGCGTCCGGGTCGCTGCCGCGCATGCTTTTGATAAACGCCGAGATGACGTTGTAGTGCTCCTCGCCCGCGCGATCGTAAAGCAGCGCCTTGTGCTGCGCGGCTTCGCGCACCGCCTCGGCGGAAATCTCCTTCGAATCCGCCTGTTCCGCAAGCTCGCCCGCTATTTCGAGCGTGTTGAGCGCGCGGCGCGCGTCCCCGCCCGAGAAGCGCAGCAGCTCGTCCATCGCGTCAGCGCCGAGCGCGAACTCTTTCGCGCCAAGGCCGCGCTCGCGGTCCTCCAACGCGTGAGTGATTATGCTGCGCAGCGCTTCTTCGCTGAGCGCGTTCAGTACGATCACCCGCGCGCGCGACAGCAGCGGCGAGATCACCTCGAATGAGGGATTCTCGGTCGTAGCGCCAATCAGCGTGATAAGTCCGCTCTCGACATGCGGCAAAAACGCATCCTGCTGCGCGCGGTTCCATCGATGGATCTCGTCGATAAACAACACCGTGCGCTTGCCGCTCTCGAGCGCGCGGCGCGCGTCCTCGACCGCGTCGCGCAGATCGGCGATTCCCGCGCTGACCGCCGACAGGCGATGAAACTCCGCCCCCGATTGCTGCGCGAGCAGGATCGCGAGCGTCGTCTTGCCTGCGCCCGGCGGTCCCCACAGGATCATCGAGTGCAGTGTCCGCGCCGCGGCCATCCGCGTCAGCAGCTTGTCCGGACCGAGCAGATGCTCCTGTCCGATGACCTCTTCGAGCCGCGCGGGCCGCATCCTGTCGGCAAGCGGCTGCGCAAGCGGCGTCCGCGGCGTAAACAGCTCAGCGGTCCCCGATGGTTTCCTGCGCGCCACGCAATCGACGCTAGCACAGCCCGCGCCTAAACTCCGCCCACACAAGGGTTTGGAGTAGCCCTTGAGGGGCCGATTGCGTTGGCGGCGGTGCCTGATCTAGCCTCGATGCCGGGCTGGACAGGAGCCGGCACCCCCATATGATCGTCGGAATCGATATCGGCGGTTCAACCACGGACGCCGTGGTAATCGAAAATGGCGGACTTCACGTCGTCACTATCGAAGCGAACGACCCGGTCGCCGCTGCGGCCGGCGCGCTTGGAAAGCTCGCGTCCGAGTTCGGCATCCGGCTCGAGGATATCGAGCGTATCGCCGCGACCGGCGCCGGGGCGCGCGTGCTCGGCGATTCCCTGCTCGGACGCCCGATCCTGAAAGTCAACGAGTTCACGGCGATTGGCGTGGGAGGAACTTCGCTGGCCGGAATGGAACAGGCGCTGGTGGTTTCGCTCGGCACCGGCACCGCGATCGTTTCGGTCACCCCCGGCAAGATTCAACACTTCAGCGGCACGGGAGTCGGCGGAGGAACCCTGCTCGGTCTGGCGCGGCACATGCTCGGCGTCGTGACGATCGAGCGGCTCGAGGAGCTGGCGCGCAAGGGCGATCTGCGCCGGATCGATTTGACCGTGCGCGATATCGCGGGCGGACCGATCGGCGACCTGCCGCCCGGAACCACGGCCGCGAATTTCGGCAAGATTGGCGCCGACGCCACGACCGAAGACAAGGCCCTGGCGATCATGAACATGATCGTCGAGTCGATCGGGGTGCTGAGCCTCGCGAGCGCGCGCGCGTGCGGGCAGGAGAATATCGTCCTGACCGGCAAGCTCTCGCGGCTGTTTCGTTTCATGCAGGAAGCCAAGCGGCTCGACTTCCCGTTCGGCCGCCGTTTCGTGATTCCCGAGCACGCCGACTATGCAACCGCGATCGGCGCCGCGCGCACCGCGCTCAAGGGATAATAGTTAGAAGGAAGGCTTCACTTTCAGCCACTCGCGATTGGCGAAGCTGAAAATGTACGCCCGGCGCGGGCGAGTCGCGCTGCGATTTGGCGGCGTGAAGTGCGGCGTGCCGTAGTTGTGCACCGTCGCGCCGCCCGCGCGCAGCGGGCACGCGACGGCGCGGTTGAGGTCGAGCACGCGTTCCGGATCGGCG
>JBAPSR010000247.1:0-1638 GCA_049281755.1 Binataceae bacterium (SeqCode) | reverse complement strand
GACCTGAAGCAGCCACATTACCGAGACGAACGCCAGCTTTCCGCGAAACGCCGAATGAAAGAGCCGTCCGAACGAGATGCGCTGCAGTTCTCCCGCATCCCGCGCGGCCAGCCACATCGGCGATTCGGGTGCGGTCGCGCGTAAGAGCAACCCGCCGATCGCGAAGATTGCCGGGCTCGCGAGAATCCACTTCCAGCTCTCCGGGCCGGTGCGCAGCAGCGCGTAACCGGAAACGTACGCGACGGCCGCGCCCAATGACCAGATGCCCTCCATCGCGCTCAGCGCGGCGCCGCGCCACCGCGGCGGCGTAAACTCGGCGACGATTGCCGTCGCAATCGGATAATCGGCGCCGATCGCGACGCCGAGGAGAAAGCGAAGCGCGATGAGTTCCCAGGCCGCGGTCACGAAGATCTGCGCGATCGCGATGGCGACGAAGGCGGACAGATCGGCGATCATCAAGATGCGCCGCCCGTGGCGATCGGTCAGGTGGCCGAAGAGCGGCGCGCCCACGAGGATGCCGAAGAGGGTCGCTCCGCCGATCAGGCCGGTCGTCAGCGCGTCGAGTTGAAACTGCGGGGTCAGCGCGATCAACGCCAGGCCGACGCTGCTCAGGATATATCCGTCGCAAAAGACGCCGGCGTTGGCGTAGATGAAGATCGTGTATGGGAAGCGCTGCGCCGCGGCTAGGCCCTTTTCCAGACTAGGGCGTGTTTTCAAAGTAGTAGGTTCACAAAATGCATGGTTGCTGCAATGAGGATCACGGCGACGTAGTTGGCGGCAAGTTTTTCGTATCTCGTAGCTACACGCCTCCATTGCTTGAGCCGATTGATGCATCGCTCGATCACATTGCGCTCCCGGTAGCGGGCTCTGTCGAAGTTTATGATCCGTATCCGGTTCGAACGCGATGGAATGATTGGCTCGATGCCGCGTCGGCGCAATGCGGTTCGTAAAGCCGCGCTGTCGTAGCCTTTGTCGCCGGCCAGGCGCTCTGGACGCAGTCTCGGGCGGCCGCGACCGACGCGCTTGATCTCACCGGCATCGACGAGTCTCACGAGTTGCGGCGCGTCGTGTTTCTCGCCGCCGGTGAGCGCGAAGACGAGTGGGTTGCCCTGGCGATCAGTGCGCAAATGGATTTTCGTACCGAACCCTCCTCGGCTGCGGCCGAGCGCTTGGGGAGCCCCTTTTTTCCACCAGCTGCGTGCTGGTGGGCTCGAATCACAGTACTATCAACGCAGTGCATCTCCCAATCCAGCAGTCCTTTCCCATCGGCTTGAGCTTGCAGAGCTTTGAAGACCTTGAACAACGTTCCGTTGCGCCGCCATCGATAGAATCGAGTGGCGATCGTCCTCCACGGCCCATGTTCGGCGGGCAAATCGCGCCATGGCGCACCGGTACGCACCAGCCAGAGGATCGCATTGAAAAACCTCCGATGGCTAATCGAAGGCCTTCCGATTAAGGGCTTTTCCGGCGGCAACAACGGCTCTATGCGCGCCCACTGCTCGTCCGAGAGGCTATGTCGTGGCATAGCCTCAAAAAATTCCTACGGATACCGGCACTTTCCTTCAAGCCACTTTGAAAACACGCCCTAGTCCAAATCGCCTTCGATAGATTGTAAGGCCAAGAGCTACAACGCAAAAC
>JBAPSR010000246.1:0-10334 GCA_049281755.1 Binataceae bacterium (SeqCode) | reverse complement strand
GCGGAAGGTCCAGAACCTGACGCCGCTCGTGCCGGCTTCTTCGCCGTTCACGATCATATCGAAGCCCTGTTTCATATAGAACGCGACGTTGCGCTCCTTCTCGGTCTCGAGATAGCACGCGAGCCGTACCGCGTCGGCGCGCTGGAGGATCGGGCGCATCAACGCGCCACCGAGTCCGCGCCGCTGGCAGCCCGGCTCGACGCCGAGCAGGAGCAAGTACCAGCACGCCTCGGGCATATCGCGCTCGCGCGCCTGCCATTCGCGTCCAACCACTTCGCGATAGCGTTGATACGCCTCGTTGCCGATGAGGTTCGTGAGCAGATGCATCCCCGACGCTTCGATATTCTCGCGCGTCCATTTGGCGTTCGGCGGCAGCCAGAGCGCGACGCCCTCCGGCGCGTCCGCGCTCGCGGTCGCATAGATTTCGCCCGCGAGAAATCCGAAGCGGATCATCGGCGCGTACACGCCCGGCAGCATCCGCGCGCGATCGGCCGGATCGGGGATGGTATAGACCATCAACGGATCGTCGTGGAACGCGCGCGCGAGCGTCGCCGCCGCCGCGGAAATTTGAGACTCGGGGAGCCGTACGATTTTCGCGCTCACGCCCGCATCCTCGCATATGGCGTGTCAGCGGAGTATCTCACCCCGCGTCCGGATTAGCGGGAAATAAGATGTATTTAACGACGAGAGATTCTTTGCGGTTATCACGTTTCACGTGAAACATTTTTGCTTCGTGGGTTCGTTTCACGCGTGGGTTCGTTTATTGGCGGCGCCATTTCGAGCGTATGTCGTCCCGGCGCTTTCGGCCTGATCGGATCGAAAGATCAATTCATCAACCGGGTCGCCCGCGTCGAAACGCGCGAGCAGCTCGTCGGGATCGAAACGTTCTCCGATCGGATTGGCCGCAAAGGCGGAGCCGGCCATGAAATCGTTGGCGGCCCGCGGCTCCATCAGATCGATTTGAAACTCCATCATGTTCTTGTCCGGATCCGCGTAGTAGAGCGAGAGCGTTATTCCGTGGCGAATCGGTTGCGCGGGCACGATTCCGTGGCGCTTCAGGCGCCGGTAGGTTTCGAGAAGCTCGCCGAGATTGTTCCAGGTGTATGCGACGTGATGCACTCCCGCGTCGCTGTCACGCCGCGGCCGTTCGTCGCCACTCTCGCCGAGGTCGATAAACGCGAAGCGATGATGCTCGGAGTCGTAGGTCAGAAACGCGAGCCGATCATCGCGATGCTGCACTTTCGCGTCGAAGACCTTGATGTACCAGTCGATCATTTCGGCGAACTTGTGGGTTTTGTAAACGACATGCGCGAATTTGCTGGGCGCGATCGCTCGCGCGTGCTCTTCGATTTTCATGGGAAGCCTCCGTCCGGTTCATCGTAGTAGCCGAGAATTCCCATATAGACCCGACGGCGTCCTGCTGCAAGGTTACTTGGACTGTTGCTACTATCGAGCCCGGTTCGTGCGATTGCATGCGGAGACCGGACTGCATCGGAGGTGGGAGTAGTAGATGGCGACTATCGAAGAGCTCAAAGGAAAGACGGCGGTCGTGACCGGGGGCGCCAGCGGGATCGGTAAGGCTCTGGCCGCGCGATGTTGCGCCGCCGGGATGAACGTCGTGCTTGGCGATGTCGAACTCAAAGTGCTCGAAGCGACGCGCGACGAATTGGCGCAAGGAAAAGCCAATGTGATCGGCGTGGTCACGGACGTGTCCCGGCCCGAGGAGATCGAACGGCTGGCCGCGAAAACGCTCGACGCTTTTGGAAGCGCCGACCTTCTATTCAACAACGCCGGAGTCGGAGCCGGCACTACCGTTTGGGAGAGCACGCTCGAGGATTGGAGGTGGGTGATCGGCGTCAATCTTTGGGGCGTGATTCACGGGATACGCACTTTTGTGCCGATCATGCTGAAACAGAATCGGCCGGCGCACATAATCAATACCGCTTCGATTGCAGGTCTCGTGCGGGGGCATCACAGCGCCGCCTATGCGACGACCAAGCATGCGGTCGTCGCGCTGACCGAACAACTGGCGCTCGAGTTTGAGCGGACTCACGCGCCGATTAAGGCGTCGGTGCTGTGTCCGAGCTGGGTAAATACGCGGATCAACGAGGCGGGCCGCAATCGTCCAAAAAATCTTCAGAACAAGACCGCCGCTCCACCGCCGACTCCCGAAATGATCAAGACGTGGGAGCGGATGCAGAAGTTTATCCAACAGGCAACTTCTCCGGCGGAGATTGCCGACAGTGTATTCGAGGAAGGTATTCGGCAGGAGAAGCTCTACATCATTCCTCACAAGGAAACCGCGCAATACATAAAGAACCGCTTCGATGGAATCATTAAGGATGTATGATGCGCCGCGGTTGCTGATCGAGTGACTATTCGCGTCGAGAGAGGACAGCGCCATGAAAAAAGAAATTACTATCTGGAGCGAAGGAACGCGGATCGCCGGCGATCTGTTTGTGCCGGATGACCTTCGCGACGGCGAAAAACGGCCGGCGATACTTCTTTGTCACGGATGGGGCGGCCCTAAATCTCACTTGAGCTCGACATATGCGCCATATTTTTGCAAAGGCGGTTTCGTATGCCTGACATTCGATTATCGCGGATGGTTTGAAAGCGACGCCCGGCTGATCACTCCTGAAAAGCAACCCGCCGCCGACGCTGACGGCTTCGTAACCGTTCGCGCCAAGCCGGTCAGAGAGGTAGTCGATCCTCTCGATCAGAATCGCGATATTCACAACGCGCTGGACTATCTAATCGCGGAACCGATGGTCGATCCGGAGCGGATCGGAATCTGGGGTTCGAGCTTTGGCGGCGGCCATGCGATCTACATGGCGGGAACCGATCCGCGAATCAAAGCGGTCGTGAGCCAGGTGCCAGGGATGGGTCCGGCTCCGGACGCGCAGGGATTTTCCGCGCCGATGGAGCAAGTGCAGAAACTCGCAAGCGCGATGGCGCACGGCGAGATCACGATGATCCCGCGGCCGAAGGAACAGCCCGACTCGCTAAAGGGCATCGGGGATTTCACGACGATGTGGCGTTATCGCCCTCGCGTCGCGGCGACTCACATCAGGGTGCCGACGCTGATTATCGATCAGCAGGACGAAGAATACGGCGGGCGCGAGAATTCGGGGCTCGCGGCGAAGAACGCGATACCCAGTACTACGATCGTGAAGTACCATGTGTTCCCCGGAACCCACTACGACATCTATGAGAAGAATTACCGCGAGAGTGGAAAGATGGCGCGGGATTGGTTTAGTGAGCATCTGATGCATCCGCATTCGTGAGGGCCCGTTGAATAATTGGAGGCTGTCGATATACGGCGAGTTTTGCCCGTCATCCTGCCATGAAAGTTTGTGGGGCGATGAGATTGTAGTCTTAGCCGAACCCCCGACCGCATTTCGAGCGCGGCGCGAGAATCCCGAGGCGTCCATGCTCGACGCCAACACCGCATGCGGCGGCCCCTCGATCGGGATTTCCTTCGGCCTTGCTCAGGACAGGCTCTCGCGCGGCAGCCACGCGCGGGAATGACAACCGCACACTGGTTGCACTAATCGCTTCGCGGAGATCCTTCGCCTGCGGCTCAGGATGACACCATTAGAGCGTTTGGGAGAAAATCGACGGCCTACCTCGTCCGAGGAGAGGTTATTTATTTCGCGGCGAAAGAGTTATGCGAAAGCTTTCCTGCCGGGCACCTGCGAGCGCGATGTTAAAGATTCTAAATCAGATTCCGGGCATTACGCGCGGATCTCTGGATGAGCTCGAAATCACCCGAGCTTGTCCGCCATTGCGTGAAAGTCCGGGTCCTTCTTCTTGCGCATGATCGCGGCGGCGGTGAGGCCGTCCTTGTTTTTGATGTCGCCGCGAGCGCCGTGCTCCAACAGCATCGCGAAATGTTTCTTGTCGCTGGCCTTTTTCAGCATGTAATGCAGCGCGGTCATTGCGTGGGAGTCCTGATAGTTGACGTCGGCGCCGAGCTTCAGCAGCTCTTCCGCGGCGCGGAAATGACTCCACTTGATTGCGCCAAGAAACGGAGACTCGTCGACGGATGCGTCATTCAAATCGGCGCCATGGCGGACCAGCAGCCTGATCGCTTCGAGATCATTGTTGAACGCGGCGGCCCACAGGCAATAGTTGGGATTGGAGCCGTGCTTGAGCAGATACTCGGCCAGCATCAGGTTCTGCCCGCGCGCGATCGCGTACCAGAGCGGCGTAGCTCGCCACTTGCCCTCGGTGAAGGCCGCCTGATCGATTCCGAGGCCGCGCTTTAAGAGAACCGCCGCAGTCTTGACGCTATGTGCGGGGTTCAATTTCTTTTCCTTCACACTCACACCGCAACAAATGTGAAGCCAGTTCCGTCCGCGTTCATCACGAACGTCGAGGAGCTTCGGACTGTGCGCCAGCGCCTCATCGACTTCCATCCACTTGAACGCCTTGACCAGCGACAACACTCCGGTTTTGGAAACCACGCCATTGCCTCCGAAGACGACCCGACAGTCGCGCCGGCCCGTTTCTGTATGAGAGTATGATCCCATGAGCATCACGATCGATAGTTACCGCTACGAAGAGATCTACCCGTCGTTCAAGGCGGCCACCGACGAAAAGGAAAAGACTGCGCGCATCAACGCGGCGTTTCTGAATAGTCTCGCCTCCGCGGGCATCGTGCTGACTGGAAATGATCCGGTCGCGATCGCTGATATCGGGAGCGGCCCGTGCGATACGCTGGTCAAATATCTTACCGGGGTGAAGTTCGCGCCGGGCTTCAAGGTTCGAGCGACTGACTACAGTGCTGAATATGCGGACGAACGCACCGGCGAAGCGCTGGCGACGCTCGCGGCGGCGCAATCGGCGGGCACGCTCAAGCTCGCGGATTTTTCAGCGCGTGCGGGCGACTCGTTCGCGGGGCATCTGCTCGAATTGCTGGGATCGCGCAACTCACCGGCGCGCGAGCGCGAGTTTGGAATCGTCTTTGCCTCGCATGTTCTCTATCACTGCGAGCATCCGGGAAGCGCCGAGCGGCTGATCGGCGACGTGACGCAGAACGTTCTGGCCGACGACGGGATTTGCATCCTCTATCATCTCGCCAAAGTGCCGCAGAGGTTTCAGGATTTTCGCGCGCGCTACGGCAGCAACTCCGCCGACGTGGCGCACAGCAATACGCCCGCGGTCGCGATCGACGATCCTCCGGCAAAAGTAGCGGAGGTCTGCGCCACCCGCGGCGTTCCATGCCTCGGCATGGACTTTACCGCCGATCTCAGGTTCGCGATTCCAGATGAGAAGATCTGGAATCTATTTCGAGATCCTCAAAAGTACGCGCAGCTTCATGGCGACGCGGGGGAAGATCTGAAACGCCTCATGTTCATCACGCAGCGAGCGCCAATCGAATTCGCCGCGGATCATTCCTCCACCGGCCTTTCCGCGTATCTCGACGAGATCGGCAACGTGATTTCACGCAACGGCGGAGTCCTGAAACTCGCCGAGACGATGCAGGTGATCTATCGGCCGGGGACGCCGGTCGATTTGGCCAAACCAATCGGCGCAGCGCTGCGCGCGGCGGCCGTTTGAGTGCGGATTACCTTGACCCGCGCGGGGCGATGCTGGAATGATGAACCCGCAAGCGGTGATGGGGTTCACCGGATAACCGCTCTCTTTTACTTTCCAGTTCAGAGGGCTGATGACCCCTGCGGGCGGACAGCCGTAGGGGTTTGCGTTTTTCTTGGAGCGCGAGCGAATTTCAATCGCGAAAAATTGCCATGCAAGAAAATCTGAAAAGCAAAGAGATCACGCAAGGCGTTCAGCGTTCGCCTAACCGGGCGATGTTGCGCGCGGTCGGGTTTACCGATCGCGACTTCGAAAAGCCGATCGTCGGCGTGGCCAATTCCTACAGCACGATCACCCCGTGCAACATGAGCCTGGACGTCCTGGCCGAGCGGGCGCAAGCCTCGATCAAGGGCGCGGGCGCGATGCCGCAGGTCTTCGGCACGATCACGGTCAGCGACGGGATCGCGATGGGCACCGAGGGGATGAAATATTCCCTGGTGTCGCGCGAGGTGATTGCCGACTCGATCGAGACCGCATGCGGCGCACAGGCGATGGACGGCGTGGTCACGATCGGTGGATGCGACAAGAACATGCCGGGTGCGATGATCGCGATCGCGCGGATGAACATCCCGGCGATTTTCGTTTACGGCGGCACGATCAAGCCGGGCCATTACAACGGCAAAGATCTGACGATCGTCAGCGCGTTCGAGGCGGTCGGAGAATTCAGCGCCCACCGGATAAGCGAGCACGATTTGCTCGAAGTGGAACGCCGCGCCTGTCCGGGAGCGGGATCGTGCGGCGGGATGTACACCGCCAACACGATGTCGTCGGCGATCGAGGCGATGGGCATGAGCCTGCCGTATTCCTCGACGATGGCGGCGGTTGACGCCGAGAAGGCTGACAGCGCGGCGCGCTCGGGCGAGGTGCTGGTCGAGGCAATTCGCCGCCAGCTTCTTCCGCGCCAGATCATGACGCGCAACGCATTCGAGAACGCGATCGCAGTGGTGATGGCGGTTGGAGGCTCGACCAATGCCGTGCTGCATCTGCTGGCGATGGCGCACGCGGCGCGAGTGCCGCTTAAGATCGACGACTTCGAAACCATCCGCCGGCGAGTGCCGGTGCTGTGCGACTTGAAGCCATCGGGAAAATACGTCGCGACCGATCTGCATCGAGCCGGCGGAATTCCGCAAGTAATGAAGATGCTGCTCGCGCATGGCCTGCTTCACGGCGAAGAGATGACGATTACGGGCAAGACTATCGCGGAGAATCTGGCCGAAGTATCCACCGCGCCACGCGCGGATCAGGACGTGATCCATCCGTGGGAGCGTCCGATGTATCCGCAGGGGCATCTGGCGATCCTGCGCGGCAACCTTGCCACCGAAGGCGCGGTCGCGAAAATCACTGGGATCAAGAGCCACCAGATAACCGGGCCGGCGCGAGTGTTCGAGTGCGAAGAAGATTCACTCAAAACGATCCTCGACGGCAAGATCAAACCCGGTGACGTGCTGGTGATCAGGTACGAGGGTCCCAAGGGCGGACCCGGGATGCGCGAGATGCTGTCGCCGACTTCGGCGTTGATCGGCGCGGGACTCGGCGGTTCAGTGGGACTGATTACGGATGGACGATTTTCCGGCGGGACCTACGGGTTGGTAGTCGGACACGTCGCTCCGGAAGCGCAGGTTGGCGGACTGATCGCGCTGGTGCATGAAGGGGATTCGATCACGATCGACGGCGATCGCCTGGTGCTGCAACTGAATGTCCCGGAAGACGAAATTGCGCGGCGGCGCTCGGCATGGAGGGCGCCTGCTCCACGTTATACGCGAGGCGTGTTGTCGAAATACGCGGCCCAGGTGTCGTCGAGCAGTCTTGGCGCGGTGACTGATTAATCGCGCGGTGCTTCGAGCGTGCATCTTGACTGCATCGAGGGTCACTTATCTTATGGTAACCGCGAACGGTGATGGGGTTCACCGCTAACCGCTCCCGTCTGAGTGAGCTGATGACCCCTACTGGTGTTAAACACAGGTAGGGGCTTTTCTTTTGAAAGGGCCCTGCCGCAAGGACAGGGCCATGCATCCGGTTGCCAGGATCTTACATCTGCTAAGCTCGCGCAGGCGCATGCGTCAAGTCTGCGTGTGCGAAGATCCAGTCCCGGGAGGTTCAGGGTGATGTTTACCGGAAAGGGCAAGCAACTGAGCATCTACTTCGGCGAAAGCGATCGGTATCAGCATCAGACGTTGTACATGGCGCTGATCGAGTTATTCCGGCGCGAGGGATGCAGCGGCGCAACCGCGGTTCGCGGAATCGCCGGTTTCGGTGCGTCGTCGCTGATCCACACTTCGGCCATCCTGCGGCTCTCGATGGACATGCCGATCACGGTCACCGTGATCGATCGCCCGGCGCGGATCGATCGAGTGATCGCGGCGGTGCGCGAGATCGCGCCGAATGCGCTGATCACGGCGCAAGAGGTTGACGTGCTCCAGTCGGGCGCTCCTTTCAGGGAAGGCTTGCCCGACGTAAACGTCAGCGAGGTCATGCGCCACGAGGTCGCGACGGTGAATCCCGAGAGTCCGATCACGCAGGTGGTCGAACTGCTGCTCAGCAAGAACTTCACCGCGGTTCCGGTGATCGACGCGCAGCGCAAAGTGGTCGGCATGGTCAGCGACAACGACCTGCTGACGCGCGGCGGAATGAAACTGACCATCAGCCTGCGCAAGGCGATGGCCGACCCGGAGTTCGTGCGCAAGCTCCACGAATCGCTCGAGGATCCGCAGCGTAAAGTGTCGGAGATAATGACCGCCGAGGTGGTGACGACGACGCCCGAGACCGTGCTTGGGGCCGCGGCCCGACTGATGGTGGACAAGCATCTCAAGCGCCTGCCGGTGGTCGATCCGGATGGAACGCTGGTCGGGATCCTCGGGCGCCTGGACATCCTGAATACGATCGCGGCGGTGCATCTGCCCGAGTGGCGTCCCGAGGTTCCGGCCGCGGGTCCGTCCGCCACGGTGTCAGACGTGATGTCGCGCGAGGTTCCGACGCTTCACGAGTCCGCGACGATCGAGCAGGTTTTCAATCTTCTGGTCGCGTCCTCGCACAAGCGCGTGGTGGTGGTGGACGACGGGCGGCATGTGGCCGGCATCATCGCGGACTCGGATTTGATCTCGAAGCTCAGCCGCGAGGGCTCGCCCGGGCTGCTCGAGATTCTCGTGTCGAAGATCCCGATCGGGAAAATCAGCGACGACGCGCGCAAGGATGTCCAGAAGCTGCGCGCGCGCTCGGCCAGGGAACTGATGACGCGGGAAGTCATAACCGTAAGGGACAAGATGCCGGTGGTGAGCGCGCTGGTGCTCTCCGCGGAGAAGAGGGTTAAACGGATGCCGGTGGTTAACGCCGACGGCGAGTTGGCGGGAATCGTAGGACGAACGGAGATGTTGCGGGCGCTGCTGGCTTGAATCGCGCCAGGAAGGATTTGACCAGTGCTGGGAGCGATATATGTAGCGATCGGCGGAGCGATCGGATCGGTCGCGCGCTATCTGGTGGGTGGATGGTTCGCGTCGCGCTTCGGTGCAACGTTTCCGTATGGAACGTTCGTGATCAACGTGACCGGCAGCTTCGTAATCGGGCTGTTTCTCGCGTTCGCTGAAGAACGGGTCTCGCTGAGTCCCTATTGGCGGCTGTTTTTTGCGGTGGGATTTGTCGGCGGATACACCACTTTCTCGACTTTCGAATATGAATCGGCGCGGCTGTTCCAAGCCGGTCAAATGCTCTTGGGCGCAACCTATTTGATCGGCAGCGTAGTCACCGGCGGAGTCGCCGTAATCGCCGGGATTGCGCTCGGCAGTTGGATTTGAGCGCTGGTTTCGTGCTTCAATCTTGCCCGCTAGAACAGTCCAGCCAAGAGGTACCGCCATGGCTTACGCACCCGACAATCGGGCGTTCTACGACGCCGATAGCCATATCATGGAGCTGCCGGATTTTCTGCAGCGCTATGCCGATCCTGAACTGCGCGCGGAGATTCCCGCGGTCAGCTACAGCGCCTCGCTCGTCACCGACGAGGAAGTCGCCGAGATCATTGCGCGCGGCGGAAGGCATAGCCAGGAGCATGTCGCCGAACTCCTCGCGCTCGGCGATCACCTGATTGAGCGATCGAAAGAGATTCAGGCGTTGGGCGCGTTCGACAGTCCCGAGCGTTCGGTCGCGCTCGACATGCTGGGCTTCAAAAGCCAATTGGTGTTTGCGACGCATAGCCTCGCGATGCCGTTTTCGCCGAGCTCGAAAATATCGCCACGGATTCGGTACGCCGCGGCTCGAGCGCATAACCGGCATATGGCGGAGTTCTGCTCGCGCGACAGCCGCCTGTTGGGTGTCGCAGCCGCGCCGCTCGACGACCCCGAGCTCGCGCTCGAAGAGCTCGAGTTCGCAATCAAGAATGGATTGAAGGCGGTCTGGGTTCCGCATCGTGCGTGCGGTGACAAGTCACCCGGGCATGTCGCGTTCGATCGTTTTTGGGCGACGCTCGCGGACGCGGGCGTCCCGTTTGTCCTGCACGTCGGCGGCTCGCCCTTGCAGCTCGACAAGGCGTGGATGAACAACGGCAGGGCGCCGGTCAAAGACTGGATGGGCGGGGGCGAGAACCTCCGTACCAAGGACGTTGCGGTGCTGCAGCAGGGACCGGAGACCTTCCTCTCGATGATGCTGATCGACGGCGTCTTCGAACGCTTTCCGAAGTTGCGTGGCGCGTGCGTCGAGCTTGGCGCGGGATGGGTGCCCGCGTTGCTGGTTCGCCTGGACTGGGT
>JBAPSR010000245.1:0-3184 GCA_049281755.1 Binataceae bacterium (SeqCode) | reverse complement strand
CCGCCGAGCTTGTGCGCGCTAAGCGTCATCAGGTCGCAGCCCAGCTCGCGCACATCGACGGCGATCCGCCCCGCAGCCTGCGCGGCGTCCAGATGAAACATCGCGCCCGCGCGCGTGACCGCCGCCGCGATCGGCGCCGCCGTCAGAATCGAACCCACTTCGGCATTAACCAACCCAAGCGTGACCAGCCCGGTCGAGCCGTCGAGCGCTTCGATAACCGCATCCGGCGAAATCCGTCCGTCGCGATCCGGCGCGATCCGCACGACCTCGGCGCCGCGGCGTTCGAGCTCGGCCAGCGGCGCCAGGACCGACGAATGCTCGATCGCCGACGTGATCACGCGCCGGCGATCTCCTGCGAGCTTGAACGCGCCGGAGATCGCGAGATTGTTCGATTCAGTTCCGCCGCTGGTGAATACGAGCTCGCGCGGCTCGGCTCCTACCAGCTCCGCCACCTGCGCGCGAGCGTCTTCGAGTGCGCGACGCGCCCGCTGGCCCGAGCGATGCACCGACGCGGGATTACCGTCGGACCGCGCGAGCATCTTGAGCGCGGCCTGTCCCGCCTCGGGCCGAATCGGAGAGCCCGCGTTATGGTCCAGATAAATCGACATGATTAGTTTGATAGGGTTGCCGTGAAGTAATTAACTTTATATCACTGCGCGCTATTGCAAAAGACGCTCGCAGCGGGAGTAATCCTGATGCCTCAAGCCGGAAGTGGGCCTCGCATAATCGTGGTCGGAGCGGGCGTGGTGGGATGCAGCCTCGCTTTCCACCTTGCGCAACTTGGCGCCGAGGTCACGGTGTTCGACCAGGGTGCAGTCTGCGCCGGGATGTCGGCGCGATCCGGCGCTCTGGTGCGGATGCATTATTCGTTCGGACCCGAAGCCGCGCTGGCGTGGAAGAGCCTCGCGTATTTCGAGAACTGGGCGCGGATGGTCGGCGGGCGATGCGGTTTCGTGCGCACCGGCTTTGCGGTTGTAGTCGCTTCGGAGAACTCGGACAAGCTGCGCGCCAACGTGGCGATGCTGAAAGCTCTCGGCGTCGAAACTGAGCTCGTCGATCGCGATCAGTTGCGAAAAATCGAGCCTGCCGCGCGCGTCGATGACGTCGGTCTGGCGGCATACGAACCACGCAGCGGCTACGCCGATCCCCTCGCGACAACCCAGGCATTCGCGGCCGCGGCGCAAAAGCTCGGCGCAACGTTTGCGCTCAACACCGCCATCGCCGCTCTCGCGATAAACTCCGGCCGCGCGGCCGGAGTGACCGACCGCAGCGGCAAGACCCACGCCGCGGATTTCGTCTGCCTCGTTACCGGACCATGGACGGACACTTTGCTCGCTCCGTTCGGACTGAAGCTCGGGATCAAGCCCGAGCGCGCGCAAATCGCGTTCTTTCGCAAGCCGCCGACCCTGCGCCACAGCATTTTCATCGATACGATCGCCGGCAGCTATTTTCGTCCGCACGGCGACGAGCTTACGATGGCGGGGCTGGGCGCGCTCGATCCGAACACGCCGACCGATCCCGATTCATTCAAAGAATCCAACGACGCGGAATTTATCGAGGCGGTTCGCTCGCGCCTCGCCGCGCGGATTCCCGCGCTTAAAGATGCGCCCTACGTGCGCGGTCATGCGGGAATCTACGACGTGACTCCCGACGCGCGCGCCGCGATCGGACCGATCGCGGCGATTCCGGGGCTCTACGTCGCGGCCGGCTTCAGCGGCACCGGATTCAAAACCTCGCCGGCAGTAGGCGCCGCGATGGCGGAGCTGATCATCGAGGGCAAGAGCAAGACCGCCGACCTGACGCCGTTTTCATTCGAGCGTTTCGCGTCCGGCAAGCTCATCCACACCCCCAACGAATACACGATGGGCGCGGGCTTCGGGCATACGCTCTAGGTAGTTACGCCGCCGCGCGCAGCGACGGAGCAGCGCGACGCGAGGCCGCGCGCGTCAGCACCGAAAGATAGCCGGGCTCAAGCTCCATGCGCGGTCCGTAACCCTTTGCCAGCATCAGCGCGTGCGCCTTCGGCAGGTTGTAGCACGGCACCGCCATCAGCAGGTGATGTTCGAGATGGTAGTTCACGAAATACGGCGCGATCAGCGCGCGCTCGAGCCAGTTCGCGTGCGTGGTGCGCGTGTTGCGCATCGGATCGTCGTTATCCTTAAGCATCGAATGCTCGGCGATACTGCGCACGCGCGTGATGAATTGATTGAAGGTCAGAAGCGGCAGGATCCACAGCGTCAGGAAAAACCACGGATGCCCTGCTATCGCGAGGATCGCAAACAGAATCGCATTGGTGATGAAAAATCCGCCGAAGCGCGTCAGTCCCTGCCCGAATTGCGACTTGACCGTCATCGCCGCATCGCTCTTGCGAAACGCGCGGCGCAACGCCGCTGAGCGCTGCTTGTATGCCGTCTGCCCGGTCAGATCGCGAATCGTCTTGCGCCAGAAACTCGCGCGCGTGATCGGAAACGGCGCGCCAAGCGCCAAGTCCGGGTCGTTCGGCTGCTGCGTGAACCGATGATGCAGCACGTGATAGATACGGTACGCATACATGTCCGACATCTGAGGATCGCCGCACAGCCACGCGCCCACCCAATCATTCAGGCGGATATTGGTGAACAGCAGTCCGTGCGCCGCATCGTGCATCAGGATCGCGAGCCCCAACTGGCGCGCGCCGATGATCAGCACCGCGGCGATGAAGGTGAGCGGGTTCGGCCATATCGCGAACATCGCCATCGCGGCGAAAATCACCGCCCACGCGTGAAACACGATCCATCCGCCGCGCAGATTGGATTTGCGCTTGAGCATCAGCAATTCGTCAGGAGAAAATACGCTGCTCGCTTTGAACATCATCGCCATGAGAATAGAATGTAACAAAATATGGCCGTGAATGCAAATGGCAGTTATAAGACCGAGCGCCCCCTGACCGCGCGCGCGATCGTGCTCGATTTCCTCTCCAACCGCGCCCCGCGCGAGATCTCGGCGCGCGCCGTCGTTGCCGCCGGTGCGGTATTCGGGTTCTCGGCGCAGAATCTGCGCATGGCGCTAATGCGCCTGGTCGGCCAGGGCGTTGCGATCAGTTCGAGCCGCGGACGCTACCGCCTCGGCGCGCCGGGCGAAACGATGCGCCTCGAAGTCCGCAAGTGGAAGCGCGTCGCCGATCTCGTCCGGCCCTGGCCGGGCA
>JBAPSR010000244.1:0-21037 GCA_049281755.1 Binataceae bacterium (SeqCode) | reverse complement strand
GCCCACACCCGTCATTCCGAGCCATAGGCGAGGAATCCCGGGACGATCGTGCGCGGAACTATGTCAACGTGCGGCGGACCTTCGTTCGAGTTTTCGTTCGGCAGGCGGAGCCTCCCCTGAGCCTGCCGAAGGGCGCGCGGGAATGACACGCAGAGACGGGCTCAGTGGTGTACGAGATTCGCGACTCTACGCGCCGGCTGATTTTCCGTACTTGATGTCGATCAGGAAATCGCGCACGAGTTGATTGAAGACCGCCGCTTGCTCGAAATATACCGAATGGCCGCAGTGCGGAACGCTCGCGAAGCGTCCGTCAGGCAGCCATGCCGCAAGCCGCTCGATCATCGCAGCCGGAATGAGCGCGTCTTCCTCTCCGACCACGCACAGGACCGGCATCGTGAGCTGAGCCTTCGCCCGCTCCAGGTCGTAGCGCAGTGCGCCGAGCCGCTTCATCGCGTCGGCGGGCGGGCGCGCGCCCAGGATCATCAGCGAGTCATACAGGAAAGCGAGCTCGCGATTGCGCAGAAAAAAATCCTCGGCGTAGGTCGGCAGAGTGCCGATCGCGGTCGGCGCGCCGAACGGCGCTCTTGGCGGCGTCTGCGGAAATTTCATTTCGGGAGTATAGATTCCGCCCGGCGTATCGGCCATCACCATCCCGGCGATCCGATCGCGATGCTCGAGCGCGCAGCCGACGATCGTCCATCCTCCCATCGACTGCCCGACCAGAACCGCCTTGTCGAGCTTCAGATGGTCGAGCAGACGGGCGAGGTCAGACGCGTGCGCCTGGTTGAAAAGGCCCTCGGGATCGGGCGACATCCCGAAGCTGCGCTGATCGACGGTGACGCAGGTATACCAGCGCATGAAGTACGGCACCTGCTGCCACCACGACAGATGATTGCCGCCGAGGCCGTGCAGGAAAACCAGTGCTGGTCCGCTGCCCGCAGTCTCGTAGTAAAGCGAAAATTTGCCGATCTCGAGCCGACCTGCAACCAGGTGATGATCCACTTTTGATGCTGCCGCCATCGCGCGATTGTAACATCGCGTCGCCTGCACCCCAAAACCTCGCGAATGAGCGAACCCACGGATCAGCCGCTGAGATTCAGGCGGGTTTCGCGCATTCCACCAGGAAGTGGTGCGCGCGGACGACAAGCGGACCGGTGCGCTCGATCCGATCGTGAATTGCGCGCAGCGGCTCAACGAAGTTGGTGGCTTTGAATTCTGGAACCTGCCATGGGACGGCCTTAAGGAAATAAACGATCGCGCCGACATCCTCGAACGTCGCCTGCGCAAACGCTTCTTTGCGCTGCACGATATCGAAGCCAACGGAGCGAAGTTGCGGAACCGCTTTTGCAAGGCTCCACGACTCATAGCGCGGACGCGGGATGCCCAGCAGATCGTTCAGTTCGCAATAGTGCGAACCGCCGCATTGCTGGGTGAGAAACCTTCCGCCCGGCCGCAATATCCTGAAGAGCTCGGCCGGCAGATACGATTCGTGGCGATCGATCACCAGATCGAACGCCGCGCTGCGAAATGGCAACGCCGGCCGATCGAGCGCTGGCGTCTCAAGCGTCGCGTAATTCTCAGGCGCGCCTTCGACCAATACCACGCTTACGCCGAGCGGACGCAGCCGTCGCGCGGCAATCAACGCGTTGGGAGCGTATGCCTCGGTCGCGAAGGTGCGTGCGGAAAAGGGTGCAAGTTCGGCCAGAACCTCTCCACCTCCGGTGCCGAGGTCGAGCATGCTCGCCACGTTGCTCAAGCGCCGCACCTCGGCGAGGTAGTGAAACGGCACTTGCGCCTGCGTCATCCGTCCGCGCAAATGACTGAAGTCCCAACCCGTGAAAGGCTCGGCGTCCGCCGCAGCGATTAGCTCTTCGAACCGGGTTGCTGCCATTGGTGAAATTCTCTTGTGTGCGTCCTAGTCGTCCGGCTAGCGTGATGCCCAGCGGTTCAGAGGATATCTCTTCCACATGCACCTGACTTCCACGAACCTCCAGCGCGGATATCTCTTTGCCGGGTTGCTGGCGACCATCGTAACCGCCACTGCGGCGTGTGGCCTCGTCGGCAAGACGCTCACCACTGGCGGCGAGCAGCAACTCAAGCATCACGCGCCAGAGGAACTCGCGACGCCACGCGTGATTATCTTCGCGCTCGACGGCGCGGGCTACAATCAGCTGAAGGCCGCGATCGAGTCGGGCAAGGCACCGAACATGGCGTCGGTACTGGGCAAAGATGAGGGGGGCGGTCTTTACGAGCACGCCTACAGCACGCCCCAGGCGCTGAATGTTCTGCCCTCGAGCACGATCGCAAATTGGTCTTCGATTTTCACCGGCCAGCCGCCGGCGTGGGATGGCGTGACCGGCGACGAATGGTTCGAGCGCCGCACGATGGGCTTCTATGCGCCGGTGCCGGTCTCGGTGGAGGATACTACTGATCTGACCAAGGTGGTCGATGACGACCTGGTTGGACGCGCGCTCGCGACACCCACGCTCTATGCGCAGATTCCAGGACGCTCGAATGTCTCGCTGCTGTCGGTGTACAAAGGCGCGACGCTTTACACGACGGTCGCGCCGACTTCGCTGGTCGGGATGATCGCCGGATTGCTAGCGGGCAAAGTGCAGGGCGAGTCCGCGGAGAAGTCGCTCAGCGCGGATATCGATCTCGATTCCGTACCGAAGCTGCTCGACGCGATAAATGAGCATGGCATCCCAAATCTGCAAGTGGTTTATTTTCCCGGAATCGATATCTACACGCACGAGTCGAAAGACCCTCTGAACTCCGAGGTCGACTACCTCGAAAAAGTCACCGACAAAGGCGTCGGCGAAGTCCTCGATCTTTATCGCAAGGACAATGCGCTGGACGGGACTTACGTGATGTTCATCGCGGACCACGGGCATATCCCGGTGATGAACGATCACGCGCACGCGCTCGCCGCGACTGGAAAAGACACGCCGTTCGAGCTGGTGCGCCAGCAGGGCTTTCGCGTACGCAAACCGACGGTAAACGTTACCACCGCCGAAGATGACTTTCAGGCGGTGCTCGCCTACCAGGGCTTCATGGCCTACATCTATCTCGCCGATCGTTCGACCTGCGTGGCGCCCGGGCAGAAGTGCGATTGGTCGCGGCCGGCGCGCCTGCAACAGGACGTCATGCCGATAGCGCGCGCGTTTGATCAGGCGAACCGCAATGGCGCCGGCGTGCCCGGACTCAAAGGATCGATCGATCTGATCTTTGCGCGCGAGCCGGCGGTGCCCGGCCAAATGGCGAAAGAATACCAGATTTATGATGACGGACGGTTGGTGCCAATCTATCAATACCTGATCGCGCATCCGCGGCCCGACCTGATCAACCTGGACCAGCGAATGCGATGGCTCAGCGCCGGGCCGCACGGAGACCGCGCCGGCGATATTCTGCTGCTCTCGAAGGCGAGCATGTCGCTGCCGATATCCGAGCGCTATTACTTCTGCGAAGTCCCGCACTACTCGATGCACGGGAGCGCTGAATGGCAGGACGGGCACGTGCCGCTGATTCTCGCGCAAGTGGGGGGCTCGGGTGCGAAGATGCGGACGATCGTGGAGAAGATCGCCGGCGATGCGCCATCGGAGAAAATGGTCACGCCGATCGTCCGCGCGCTGTTCCAGAACTGAGCGCGACCGATACCGGCGGAAAGTTTTCTTTCGCGGCATCTTTCGGATCGCGCCCGGATATACCACATTGATCGGTTGAGTCCGCGCGGACTCAGCGGCGATGAGCAAGCGGCGAAGCAAAAAAAGACCTCCCGGCGCGGTTCGCCCGAGGAACTCGGCGGCACGCGCGGAAGTGGCCGCGGCGTCGCGATCGGGATGGTCCCCGGAAACAACCGCCGCGATGGTCGTGCTGATGCTGGCGGCGTTCGTGCTGCGAATTGGCGCCGCGTTCGCATATCCGAACATCAATTTCCCCGACGAGATCTACCAGGTGACCGAGCAGGCGCATCGCGTCGTCTTCGGCGCCGGGCTGATTCCGTGGGAATTCGCGGTCGGAACGAGGTCGTGGATTTTTCCCGGCGTGATCGCGATCGTCATGGAGTTCGCGCGAATCTTCAGCAGAGGCCCAAGCTTCGTGATCGGATGCGTCACGATATTCATGGCGGCGGCGTCGCTCACCGCGGTCGCGTGCGGATTTTTGTGGGGCTTCAAGATTGACGGGACGCGCGGCGCAATCGTGGTGGGGCTGGTCAACGCGGTTTGGGCCGAGCTGGTATATTTCTCGACCCATACTCTGAGCGACGTGATCGCAGGCGATATCCTGATCGCGGCGATCTACCTCGGCTATCCCGACGGGCCGGCTGCGTCGCGGCGGCGGATGCTGTGGGCGGGCGTGCTGTTCGGGCTGGTCTTCGCGATTCGAATTCAACTCACCCCCGCGATCGCAATCGCGGTGATCTGGATCTGCCGGCGCGAATTACGCGCGCGATGGATTCCTCTCGTCGCGGGCGCGCTCGCGCCGGTCTTGTTTTCCGGCCTGCTCGACCTGGTGACCTGGCACGGTCTCTTCCGCAGCATGTGGCTGAACGTCTGGATGAACCTGGGGATGCATATCGCGGAGGGATTTGGCGTGGTGCCGCGATACTGGCTTGCCGAGCAGCTCTGGAACGTCTGGGGATGGGCGACGGTACTGGTCGTGGCCGGGTTGATCATCGGTGCGCGCCGGCTGCCGCTTCTGTTCGCCGTCGCGATCGCGATCTTTCTGACCCATTCGAGCCTGCACCATCAGGAATACAGATTCCTGTATCCGGCTATGCCGCTAGTCGCCACGCTCCTGGGTGTCGCGGTGCTCGAGACCTCGCGAATCTTACGGCGGCGGCGCGAGTTGCCGTTCGGCGCAAACCTCGACGCGGCAGCGGGCGTCGCGCTGTGGTGCATCGTCTCGTATTTTATCGCGGTGTCGTCCGTTCTTGGCCCGATGTGGACGCATGGCAGCGGAGAGTTGGCGGCGTTCCGCGCAGTTTCGGGGCGAAAGGACATTTGCGGACTTGGCCTGCTCGGGCTCTCGTGGCTCAACACTCCCGGCTATAGCCATCTGCCGGCCGGAGTAACAATCTACCAGCTTTCTTCGCAAGACTTCGTGCAACATCCCAAGGACGCTAATGCGATAATCACGCTCGGATTTGTGGACCTGCGCCACTTTGGCTACAAGCGCGCGGAATGCTTCCAGGACGCCGAAAATCCTGAA
This sequence comes from Binataceae bacterium (SeqCode), assembly GCA_049281755.1. GTDB lineage: Bacteria > Desulfobacterota > Binatia > Binatales > Binataceae > JBARDN01. The sequence goes on along the minus strand of JBAPSR010000244.1, from coordinate 15,826 downwards.
ATCCAGCTTGGCGGCGGTCCGGTATGCCTGTGGACTCGTCCGGGAGGCTGCGTCCCGGGAGGGCTCGCGACTCCTCCGATCAACTGGCCCCGCGCTCTCCGCGGTCACGAGAGCGAGTGGATCGCGCACTGAGCTGGCGCCTGAGAGCGCGTCTCAGAATGAGGGCAACGGAATCGTTAGCGCGTCGTACACCGCGAAGCGCGGACCGTATGCCGACTGGAATACGCCGATCCCAGTGGCCGGGCGAATCAGGTTGGTGCGATCGAACAGGTTGATCAGCACGATCCGATCGGTAGCTGTCGCGAGCCGCGGTAAGTCGAAGTCGCGGGCGGCGCTGGCGTTGAATTGCCAGATGTTCGGTAGCTGCGTCGTGTTCGCGAAACCTCCCCGCAAGCCGCTGCTGTAAAGTCCGTCGAAAGTGAAATGGTAACGGCGCCATCGGTAGGCCGCTCCCCATGAAGCGCCGACCAGCGGCGTGTGATCGAGCACGATGTAGTGCTTGTCGATATATTCAAGTTGCGCCAGCGGCGGGAAGTTGTACTGCCCGCTCGCGACGCCGCGCACTTCCTCGCGCGCGACGAATACCGTGCCGCGCAAGGTTAACTGAGGCAGCGTGTAGGCCAGCGAATTCTCGAGACCGGCGCCGTAACCGCGGACATAGTTGAAAGGCGCGTCCAGCGGCACAAAGCCGAATTGCCCTTCGTCGAGGTAGTGGCGATCGATCCGGAAATAGCTGTCCTGCGTGAGAATGAGATTGGGCGCGAACTCATGCTTATAGCCGACATCCCAGGTGTAGTCAGTCTCGGCATATAAACTGGTGCTTAATGGAATGCCGGGTCCCACTCCGCCGGTGGTTCCGGACAGCTTCGTGATTCCTGACGAAAGGTTCTGGAAGTTCGGCACCTGGAAGTTGCGCGCGAAACCAGCGTGGATAGTGGTGTCCGGGCGAGCCTTCCAGGTAAAATTGATCGTCGGGCTGAACTGACTATCGTTCGCGAAGCCGCTGACGCGATCCCATCGCGAGCCGTAGTTCACGCTCAGCGTGTGGGTCAGCTTCCAGGTATCTTGGATATATACCCCATAAACCAAATTTATCTTGTTGAGGTCGCTGATGACCGAGATCGGCGTGTCGAGCGGCACTCCGCCGACGATCGGAAATGCCTGCGAAGTATTGTCCGATTCGACGCCATACTCGCCAAAATAGAATCCGGTCTTCAGCGCGTGCGGTGCGAGTTGGTAGCTGAAGCTGCCTTGAAGTGAGTTCGACAAGTCGCTCGTAAAGATCTTCGACGAGATGCCCTGATAGATGAGATCGGCGGGAGGATCAGGGTTGAAGTTCTCGCGATTGTAGTGAACCGAATAGGCAAGCTGATACGCGGCGCGCTCACTCGACGCGCCGTCGAGGGCAAAGACCGCGTGATAGTCCTGTTGGGCGAGGTTCGAGTCGATGTTCGCGGAAGGATAATCGGCAGGAGGAGCGCCCTTCAGCGCGTACATCGGCGGCAGGTTCGGTCGATTCGGAAACTGGTTGGCGGCGACCGTCATTCCCGAGATCAGGCTCAGGCGGACGTCGGGGCTGACATTGTAGGTCAGGTAAGCAAAGCCCTGGCCCTGATTGGTCGAGTCGTGAATTGGTTCGGTGCCCGGAGTCGCGGAGCTCAGACCGAGGTTCGAATGCTCATACACTCCCGTCAGATAATAGCTGAAATCGCCGTGGCATCCGCCAAGGGCGAAGCTCGGCGAGGCGGTATCGCGCTGGCCGCCATAGATCGTGAACTCGTTTTGCGCGCCGCCGCATCCGCTGCGTGAATGAATATCGATCACTCCGGCAGTGCGATAGCCGTACTCGGCAGGCAGTACTCCGTCAATTAGACTCACGCTTTGTACAAAATATGAATTCAGCAACTGCGTGAACGTCGGATCGTTATTGATATCCAGCGGCAGCATTATTCCGTTCAATTGATATTGGATTCCGGCATGCTCGCCCCGAATATGGATTTCCTGATTCTGATCGAGCGCGACTCCCGGCATCTGGAGCAGCACGTCATTGAGCGGCGTCGCCTCGCCCTCGGGAAGATTCTCGATGTCCCTCGAGGTGAAAGTATATTTGCTCGCGCCGGTCGCGCTCAGTCCATTCGGCGTGCGAGTCCGAGCCGCGGTGACGGGCAAAGTCAACGCCTGTTCGGATTCCATCACTAGGACGATCGGCGCACCCGTCTCTTTCGGCATCACAATTGATTTTAGGGCAGGTTTGAAGCCCGATTTGGAGCTCCGCATCTGGTAGTTGCCGCGCGCGGGCACGGCGACACGGAAATTACCCGCCGAGTCGCTGCGTCCCGACGCGGAAATATGGCCGTCGGGTGCGGCGAGCGTAACGGTAGCATCGGCGATCGGACGCCCCAGGGCGTCTTTGACCGTTCCAGCTATAGTCTGTGCGGCTCCCGCGCCCGAAGGAATCATCGTGACGAGCGCGAGTGCCAGCATCGCGTAGCCGGACGCAACAAAGCGAATCCTGCGCAGCACCGTCACAAACGACAGCGCCTGCGCAAGTGATTGCAAAATGCGCATAACGAATACGTACCCCCCGTGACGCTTTCACCAGGACAAGCGCCGACATCTTCCCGAGCACGCGATAGCCAATGACTGGGCGCGCCGGGGCAGGGATGGTTTCGAAATATGTCTGGAGTTCTAAGTCAGAGAAGGTGGACCGCGAGGCGTCTGCGAATCGAGAAGCGCAGGCTCTGCGATAAATGAGGCGGGATCGAGTACAGCTTCAATAGCCAGTTCGAACGAGGGCGCGAGCGTGATGCGGGTGAAAGGCCGCTCGAAGTGCCAATGCCCTAACTCATGAGGATCGCCGTCGACCACCGATGTCCGATGCCCGTGCGCATCATAGACATGATGCCCGTGACCGTCGCCGTGATGGCGATGCGCCGCTCCGTCATCATGGTGATGATGATGAACATGCGGTTCAGCACCCCCGCGATGGCGATGATAAGTCGTGCCCACGGCGCTTCTTTCTACTTAGCACGAGTGAACGCGATCCGCGATGGAAATTGAATGCCCCGGCCGGGAGTCGAGACCAAGCTGGTTTGTCAGGGGTATGCCGTGTACACTGTACACAGGGGCAAGAGTTGGAGTACGAATGGGACTAAAAAAAAGCTGCGAGCAATCTCCGTAAGCACGAGGTTGAATTCGTCGATGCCGTGGCTGTCTTCGGTGATGACCGTGCGATTTCGCTGCCCGATGAGCATCCCAGGGAAGAACGGTATCTGATTTTCGGCATGGACGCTCAAAGACGAATTCTGACGATATCTTATGCGCTACGTGGAAGCATCATTCGGATAATCTCGGCGCGGAAGGCAACCGCGCGGGAGCGCGCCCAGTATGAGGACAAGCGAATATGAAGCGGGAATATGATCTCAGAAAGGGCAAGCGCGGAGCGCTGGACCCGCTACCGCCTGAAAAGACCCGGATCACGATACGGCTGGACCGCGATATCGTCGATCACTTTCGCGAGCTTGTTCGCATAGCTCACCGCGGGAACTATCAAACCTTAATCAACGATGCGCTCCGCGAGCATATAATGGGTCCGAACCTTGCGCAGGAAGTCGGTAGGGAAGTGCGATCGGTGTTGCGCAAGGAGTTGCAGAAGGCGAGAGCGAGTGCGTGAGTCCCGCCGCAAGCAAGCTGCGCAACGCCGATGGTGCCCCGGCCGGGAATCGAACCCGGACCTAAGGTTCCGGAGACCTTCGTGATGTCCTTTTCACTACCGGGGCGAAAGGTCGCGGACCACCATCAATATATGAGCGCTCCCGCGCGGACAAGCGAGGCGCCAAATTGTCAAGGATTGACCCGCCGCGCGACGCACGGATGATCGTGATCATGCCCACAACTGAAAGCCGCAATTGGTCTTCCACGCTGCGCGAGCAGTACAAGGACGGGTCGAACCTCGGCGCGCGGATGCGCCTGCACAGCCTCTACAGCACCAACAAGTACGGAATTTTCCGCTGGGTGTTCGACCGCTACCGGATTCCCGCGAGCGCGCGAGTGCTCGAGCTCGGGACCGGCACCGCTCAGCTATGGAAGAGCAACGGCGATCGGATTCCGCCCGGATGGCAGATCACTCTGGCGGATTATTCCGCGGGGATTCTGCGCGACGGATTGGCGAACCTGCGCGGGATCGAGCATCGCTTCGACGCGATTTCCGCCGACGCGCAGGAGCTGCCGTTTCCGGATGGCTGCTTCGACGCCGTGATTGCCAACTTCATGCTCTATCATGTGCCCGACATCGCGCGCGCGCTGCGCGAGTTCCGTCGCGTGCTGCGTCCGGGCGCGTCGGTTTACTCCGCTACGATGAGCACCGCAAACATGCGCGAGTTCGACGAGATGGTCGGCCGCTTCATTCCGGGCGCAACCACCGGGCGCGCGCCGCGGCGCTTCGGGTTGGACAATGGCTACGAGTATTTCGGCAAGGCGTTCAAGCACGCCACGGTTGAGCGCTATCCTGATTCGCTGGTTATTACCGACGCCGCGCCGGTGATGGCCTATCTCGAATCGATGTCCTCGATGTCCGGGCGCGGAACGCCGGAGCAGAAGCGCGCGCTGCGCGAATATATGGAAGCCGAAATCGCGGCACACGGCGCGATAAAGATGACCAAGGACACGGGATTGCTAATCGGAACGATGTGATCGCGCTACAGCGGCGAGCGTTCGACCTCTTCGCGAATCGAATACATCTTCTGCCGCGCCTCGCTGATATATGCGTCGAGGTTGCGGCGATGATTGGCGAACACGCCGTCGGGCGAGCCATTCAGGATCACGATCGGCTTCATCATCGCGGCCTGCCCGAGCGCCTCGATCGTGTCGTCGAAGAGCTTTTTCAGGACCGGGTCGTCCGCCAGCGTCTGGGCGTATTCCCGCTGCAGCGCCTGCATCATGTAGAACATCACGTGCGCATAGCCCTGCGCATGATAGAAATAATCGTCGCAGTCCCAGGTGTGGACAGGAGTGCCGTCGTCCTGAACCGTGCGATACAGCATCGAATGCGCGTCGCCCAATAGGTCGGTCCAAATCTGGAACAGACGCACCAGCTCGACCGCGCGCTGATTCAGCTCGCGTGAGGTTTCCGGAGTCGCGCGCAGGCCGGCCACGTACATCTGCAGATGCTTGACGCCGTCTTCGTATTTTCGTTCGGGCGAGGGCAGGGCCCAGCGCGTAGCGTCGTTGCGGAAATCGGTGTCGGCGATAACCAGGTTGTTATCGAATTGATTGGAAGAGACTTTGGTCAGACTGTCTTTGAAAACCCGGCTGGTCTCGCGCACCGCCATGATGATTCCGAGCTGGCGATTAGAATTGTTATCCGCCATCAGATGCGGACCCCAAATGAAAAGATCGTTGGGACGCCATCCGAAACCCGAATGCAGCTCGTGATCGACAATCGCGGCGAGCATCGAGGCGTAAACCTCTCCCGGCTTAAACGGCTTGCCCGCAGGATATTCGGCGTTCAGATCGTAAGGCAGACGGTCGTGATAAATCTGTCCGAAGTGCAAGGCGAGAATCGCGCCTGACCACAGCACAAGTATCGCCACCGTGGCGATTATCAGATTGCGGCGGGTCAGCATCGATTGGTTGCCCGGCATCGCTCCCGCGATCGAGCTTTGCTTCGCGGCGCCGGACGCTACAATTTGCCCAGAAACCTGCCCACGATACCACCGCTCTTTTTCGGTACATCGGTGGGAGCGACCAGCGCGATCGTGTCGATCGCCTTGCCGTCCTGCATCACCTGCGCGGTCCCGATCTGCTGTCCGGCCTTGAGTGGAGCGGCGACTTCCGGCGGCAGATTATAGTCGAGCTCGACGGTCTTGGCCGCCTCATCGCGGCGGGTGAACACGGCGGCGTCGCCGGCGAAGATCGGCTTGATGCTGGCGACCGAGCCTCCGGTCACCGCGATCGCTCCAGGAGCCGCCGAGCCTTTGCTCGCGACCGGATGCATCTCGTACTGGGCAAATCCATTCGCCATCATTTCGGCGGCTTCCTTGAAATTCGTCAGCTTGTGCGGCGTTCCGAGCACCACCGCGACGAGCCTCAGGTTGCCGCGTTTCGCCGTCGCGACGACATTGAACCCCGCTTTGTCATAAAACCCGGTCTTGAGCCCGTCGCATCCGGGAAAAGTGCGCACGAGATGATTGGTGTTGCGCAGCACGAACGTTCCGCCGCGAAACGGCGCCGTATCGATCGACGACCATCTGAGCACCTCCGGAAATTTCAGGATCGCGCGCGCGAGCAGCGCCTGGTCATACGCGCTCGCGACGTCGGCCTGCTCGCCGCGTCCCGGCGGCAATCCGTGCACGGAATAGTAGTGGCTGTCTTTCATCCCGAGCTTCGCGGCCTGCGCGTTCATCATCTGGACAAACGCGCCGGTCGAGCCGGCCACGTATTCCGCCACCGCGACCGAGGCGTCGTTGGCGGAGTGCACCACGACGGCCTGCATCATGTCGTCGAGCGAAAAAGTTTCGCCTTCCTTGAGATAGACCTGCGAGCCGCCCATCTTGGCGGCCTTGGTGGAGGAGGTGATCTGGTCGGTTGGCTTAAGGCTGCCGTCATGAAGTTTCTCCGCGACGATCAGCATCAGCATCATCTTCGCCAGCGACGCGGTCGGCCACGGCTGATGATCATTTTTCTCGAAGATAACAGTGCCGGTGGTGGGCTCCATCACGCATGCTTCGGCGTACGACTCGGGTGTCGCGGCGGCGGCCGGCACGGACGTGTATTTGGCGTTGCGATGATGCGCGGCGCGCGCAAAGTGGGGTGCGAGAGTTGTCGCAGCCAAAATCGCGGCAAAGAAAATTGCAAATCGATAAAAGGATCCGGCGGCAAACGCCGAACGGCGGATCAGCCCATCGTCCCTCATCGCACCACCTCCTACCACAGCATCCGCAACCACGATCCGCTTTCGCGGGTCGATGAGCAAGCCGCCGCGGCCGCGATGTGGTTCCCGCGTGGATGCGCGCCAGAAATCTCATGCTTGTCCGTCGGTCTCTTCGCCGTTCGAGGGTCAGTGCATGGCCGCGTCGGGATTCTTAGCCCAAGGCTCGGAATGACGATCGAGGGATCGGCTGAGGCTACGATACTCATGCACTAAGCCCACATCCGTCATTCCGACTGAAAGGAGGAATCCCGAGGCGGGCACGCTCCGACGCCACATTATGTGCGGCGGCCCGTCGTTCAGGTTCTCTCGCGCGCAGCAGTCGTGCGCGCGGGACAACGGTGACGCGCACGACGGTGTCGATTCAGAACCGATCCGCGGTCCAGAACAGTGAACGGTCGTCGGCGAAGAGCGCGAATGCGCGCGCGGTTGCCGCTTCGGGTGAGGTTCCCAGCCGCACGCCGAGCTTGTCGGGCGCGATAATCCGCCACATGTAGTTGTTGTCCTCGTGATGCATGATCGGCGCGCCCGCCGCGGCGAGGTGATCCTCGAGCGCTTTGTCGTGCGCCGTGTGGGTGACGATCGCTCCGGTCGGCGCGGTTGCTCCCGACCCTCCGCGCAGGCGCGCGGCCCGGCGATGGTCACCAAGCATGCGCTGCGAGGGCGTCAATCCCTGCGCGGTTTCCGCCAGATGCCGCAGCAGCGCGAACAGTGCGTCTTCCGACCCGGAGACGCCGGGCAGGTAGCCGTATTCCATCACCATGGTGACGCCGTAGAGTCGAATCGCGCGGGCGTACGCCTTTACCTGTCCGGCACGGCGCGCCAGGACAAAATACTCCTCCGAGTCTTCGCCCGGATGCATCGGCTGATTGCCGGCGAACGAATAGTTGGCGCGCCAATCGCTCTGGTCGCGGATTACAGTGACGTTGAACCGGCCGGTGTATGCCTTATGAATTGCGGCGACCTCGGGCAGATCGCGCTCGAAATCGAAAACGTCGATTTCCATGTCAGTCCCGGGCCTGAGTCGCGCGGTGTCGGCAAGAACGCCGAACTTGCGTCCGATTTCGCGCCATCCGAACTGATTGTAGAACGTCAGCCGCTCGGCGAAGAGCAGTGAAACCTCGAACCTTTCGCGTTCCATCGTCTGGACCGCCAGCCGCATCAGCGCCGAGGCAACGCCTTTGTGGCGATAATCCTCGCGCGTGAAGACGCTGCCGATTCCCCCCATCGGCACCGCCGCGCCCTCGAGGTTGATCTTCCGGTCGAAAATCTGAACCGTCGAGACCAGCGCGCCGCCGTCGCGCGCGACCAGGCACAGCGAATCGCGGAACGTAGGGTCGTTGCGGTTGTAGCGCTCGAAGAACGCGCGATCGCCATACCATAGCGACAGGAGGTCGAGCACTTCGCCGCGCTCGCTGGCCAATGCCGCGCGTATTTCCATCGCTCAGTGGATGTCGTAGTGAAGTTGAACCGGATGGCCGTCGCGCTGCACCGTGACATCGATCGACGGCCGCATCTGCAGCGTCGCCAGCATCCCAGCCGCAACCGCGGGGTTGTTTACCGGGCGGCCGTTGATCTCTGTCAGCACATCGCCGTCCTCGAGCCCGAGATCGTCGAACAGCGAGCCGGATTCGATCTCGGTCAGCGAATAGCCGTTCTGCGTGTTGCCATCCATGTTGGGGCTCGCCTTGATCTGACTGGCGAGCTGTCCGGAATGAGCCAGCGCGGTACGAACGTCGGTGCGCTTGAGGCCGTACTTGTTGTCCCCTTCGTCTTCGACATCGATGTCGGGCATGGGGCTGTCTGGATGGGCGTTCCTTAACCCGCGCAGGGTTCCGATCGCCCGGAAGCGCGGCTGGGGCCGCGCGGGCGCTTCGACCCCGTCAGGCATATCGTCCTTCGGGATTTCAATCGCGACGCGCTGGGTGCCGTGCTCGATAATCACACGGTTCTTTTCGATCGAGATCAGCCGGCCCGCGTCGGGAATATCGTCGTCGACGTGGTACAGCGACTGGTCGCCTTGCTGGTCCTCGACGATCGCAAATGGCCCCTGCTGCACCGCGGTCGAGGTGCCGAGCAGTTTCAGATGCAGATCGATCGCGGTCAGAGCCGGCTCGGAGCGAGTGGCCTGGGGAACCAGGTTGAACACGTCGCGCTTGACGATACTGTCGTAGAAATCGCGTCCGTGGACTGCGCCATCATGGCGTCCGGCGCCGGCCGTAGCAGGCGTGGGGTTTGTCGCCATGCTCTGTTCGATGAACTGGTTGACCGAGCGTGCGGCGAGAAACGCGATCGCGGCGATCAGCAGAAAATTGATCGCGACCAGATGGCGCTGGTTGAGCCTGAATTCCATTACTTCAGCGCCCGCGCCTCATAGGACGTGCCTTCGACCATCCGCCGCACGTCGTAATTCCATTGTCCTTTCCACTGCGCGATCGTCAAGCTCGCCGGGGTTACCCCCTGATGAACCATCTCCATCGTGCGGAGCAGATAGATGCTCTCATCCTCGCCGCGATTATTCAATGCGTGCGCGCGCTCGAGCCCGGTGGCCGCGATCTTCAGCAGTTCGTTTGCAATTTCGCCAAGGCGCTGGCGTCCGGCGCGCGCCTCGAGCCCGGTCCGCTGCGCCGCGGCGGTGAGTTCCAGACGCTCGCTGTAGCTCCATCGCTTCACCAGGTCCCACGCGCCGCCCAGGCAATCGTCGCTATACAGAATTCCCTTGAGCAGCGCCGGCAACGCCAGCATCAGGGCGGGCGGCTGGCTGTCGGCAGTGCGAATTTCGATGTAACTCTTGAGGCGCACCTCGGTGAAGATCGTCGTCAGATGATTGGCCCAATCTTCGAGACTTGCGCGCTGCCCGTTCCATCCGTCTTTCATAAAGCGGCGAAAGGTGATGCCGGGTGGCCGGGTCAGATCGATATATTCGTGGTTGCGGATGAGAAAATACATCGGCACGTCGAGCGCGTACTCCGCGTAGTCGTCGAACGATGAATCCTCGCGCAACGCGAACTCGGGCGTTCCGCACCGCTCGCGATCGGTGTCGCTCCAGATATGGCCGCGAAAGCTCTGGTAGCCGTTCAGGCCGCCGTCGCACAGCGGCGAGTTGGCGAAGATCGCATAGAGCAGCGGCACGATTCCCATGCTGACGCGCAACTTACGCATCGCGTCGGCTTCGCTTTTGTAATCGAGGTTCGACTGCACCCCTGCGGTCTGCTTCATCATCCGTTGGCCGAGAGTCCCCTTGCGGGCCATGTACGGATACATGATGTGGTAGCGGGCCTTGGGCAGAAGCTCGATTTCGTCGAACTTGCTGATCGGCTGCATCCCGAGGCCGAGGATCGCTGCGCCGACCTCGCGCGCGGCGTCGACCAACTGCTCGTGATGCTCGGAGAATTCCCGGTAGGCGCAGTGGATCGTCTCGCACTGTTCCCCTGAGAGCTCGATCTGGCCGCCCGGCTCGATCGTGATCGACGCGTGCGGAGTTTTGAGCGCGAGAATCCTGCCGTGCTCGTCCTCGGGCTCGTAGCCGTGACGCTCGACCAGCAGCTTAAGAATCGCCTCGACCCCCGCTGGTCCGGAGAAGGGCAGGGCGCGTCCATCGCGCGCCGAGACCGCAATTTTTTCGTATTCGGAGCCTACCCGCCACTGTTCGGGAGGCTTCGATCCCGACTCAAAATAGCGTAACAGGTCCTCTTTTTTTTCCACCATTTCAGACATTCAATCGGCTCCTGAAAGAGGCCCATCCGCCAAGCGCGCCTATCATGTCGCCGGACTAGCCGCGACGCAAGCAGGTTGCATTATGCCACTGCCGCTGAGGTCGGTCCGACCGGCAGGCAAATCTCAACCGGCCACAAAGACACGAAGCCACAAAGAAATCTTCTTCGTGTCCTGGTGTCTTCGTGGCCGCCGATTGCCCGGCCCGGTACACGCGCGCTACAAGGGCGCTCAGCGCTCGAGGTGCGTGCGATGGCTGACCTTATACTCGCAATCGACCAGGGAACCACCGGCACGACGGTGTTCGTAATCGATGCGCGCGGCAAAATCCGCGGGCGCGCCTACCGCGAGATTCACCAGTTTTATCCGCGCCCAGGATGGGTCGAGCATGATCCCGAAGAGATCTACCGCACCACGCTCGCGCTATCGAAATCCGCGATCGCGAAGGCGCGTGCAAAGGCCGCCGATATCCACGGAATCGGAATCACCAACCAGCGCGAGACCTTCGTGGTATGGGAACGAAAGAGCGCCAAGCCCGTCTATCGCGCGATCGTATGGCAATGCCGCCGCAGCGCCGGGATTTGCGACGCGATGCGCGAGCGCGAGAGCGAAGTCGTCCGCCGGACAGGATTACTGCTCGATCCCTATTTCTCCGGAACCAAGCTCAAATGGTTGCTCGACAATAATCCCGAGCTGCGAGGTCGCGCCGAGCGCGGCGAGCTATGCTTCGGCACGATCGACACGTGGCTGATTTTCCGGCTTTCGCGCGGTGCGGATTTCGTCACCGACTACACCAACGCCTCGCGCACGATGCTCCTTAACCTCGCGCGGCTGGATTGGGACGACGAGATGCTGGCGATGCTCGAGGTTCCGCGCGCGATGCTTCCGGCGCCGGTGAGTTCGCGCGGTCCGCTCGCAGAGGCGGCGGCGGGAACGATAGGAGCGCGCGCCATTCCGATCACGGCAGTGATCGGCGATCAGCAATCCGCGCTGTTCGGCCAGGGCGCCGTCGCTCCCGGCGACTCGAAGGCCACCTATGGCACCGGCGCGTTCCTGCTGATGAACACCGGACGCGAGCAAGTCGCTTCGCACAGCCGACTGCTTACGACCGCGGCGCTCGGCCCTGAGGGCGTACCCGCCTACGCGCTCGAAGGATCGGTGTTTATCGCAGGGGCTGCAATCCAATGGCTGCGCGACGGGCTGGGGCTGATCCGCAAGGCCCCGGATAGCCTGCAACTCGCGCGCAAAAGCCGCGACCGTTCGCAGCCCTATCTGGTGCCCGCATTTGTCGGGCTGGGCGCGCCGCATTGGGACCCCGCGGCTCGCGGCGCGATTATCGGTATCACACGCGGAACAACGCGCGCGGATATCGTTCGCGCCGCGCTCGACAGTATCGCCTACCAGGTGCTCGACGTAATCGTTGCGATGGAAAAGGACACGGCGCATCCGATGTCCGAGCTGCGCGCCGACGGTGGCGCCGCCGCCAATCCGTACCTGATGCAGTTTCAGGCAGACATCCTGGGAAAACCTGTGCGGCGACCCGCGATGACGGAGACCACCGCGCTCGGCGCCGCGATGCTGGCAGGGATGGCGTCGGGACTATGGCCGTCACAAACTGATCTGGACGTGTTTCACCGCAGCGCGAAAATCTTTGAGCCGCGGATGCGATCAGACGAGCGTGAACGGCTGATCGATGGATGGCATCAGGCGGTCAGCCGCGTTCTGACTCACACCTGACACAGTATTTTCGCGTTGCAGCATCGCCACGGATTGTTTCGACAGTGCCACGGGTTTTTGTGCGCAAACGTGGTTTCTGTCTCAGTTGCCAACCGGTTCTGTTGCATGAAACGAAGCTAGGAAATGCCCTTTATTATCAAAAAAAGGTCTCTGTTCTCGCCGGATTTGACCTGTTCTGTCTCTCTACGGTAGCTCAGCCGAACTCCAATTTCGCTTATAGCTATCTAGCGATGGCATTCTTCCTGCTTTCTGGCGTTAGGACGCTCGGATGTATGCCGTGCCGACCTGTAGCACCGATCCCAAAACGCGGTGCCAGAGGCCGGGCTGCGCCTCATCAGCGTTCCGGAGAAAACGTTTATGAAAATACCCTCGTTCATAAATCGGCGTAGAAATCAGCGCGGCCAGGTAATCGTCATGGCGACGGTGGCGATGGCCGTACTCATTGGCTTCATCGGCTTGGGGATCGATGTAGGCAATCTGTACACGACGCGCCGTAAGATGCAGACCGCCGCCGACGCCGCCGCTATCGCAGCCGCCAACACTCTCCAGGGCTCCGACAGCGGGGACTACAGCAGCGCGGCCCAGACCGTGGCGAGTTTGAACGGATTTAGCACGAGCAGCGGTGCGACGGTCACGGTCGCCGCGCCGGCCGCGTGCCCGAACGCGAGCGGTGAAGAGTGCGTTCAGGTCAATGTATCGCAAGCGATTCCGACTTATTTTCTGCGAGTGTTCGATATCTTCGGGTCGCACTACCAGACCGTGAACGTGGAGACGCAGGCGATTGCGGGCGGCACCAACAATCCGGCATGCATCTACGCGCTTGACCCCAGCGATTCCGATGCGCTCACGATTAACGGTGCGTTCAACTTCCAGGCGGCCTGCGGCGCTATCGTTGATTCGACCAGCAACAGTGGACTTGCGCTCAATGGCGCCGGAAACTTCACCACTACCGGCACCGGCGTCGGCGGCAGCGCATACAGCGACAACGGTGCGATCACCATGACGCCAACTCCGGTGACCAAGGTGACCCCGGCGCTCGACCCTCTGGCGAGCATGGCCGCTCCCAACGTTGGTTCATGCACTGACGCCAACTCGACAGTAAACGGATCGTACAACCAGACTGGCGCGATCAACTCACTGACCGTACCGACCAATGTGTACTCGGGCGGGATGTCGATCACCGGCGCGATTACCTCGGTAACATTTCCGGCTGGAACCTACGGCAACAAGATCACCCTCGGAGGCGCGGTCGGAAGGGCAACATTCAACCCGGGTCAGTATCAGAATGGCAGTGGGACCGGCGACAGCATAGATATCTCCGGATCGGCCACTACCGTGTTCAACTCCGGCGGCTACACTTTCTGCGGACAGCTCAATATCAACGGCTCGAACAACGTGACGTTGAGCCCCGGCCTCTATGTTGGTGGAATTTCGATTAACGGCGCGTCCAACGTGACCTTCAATCCAGGCACCTACATTTTCGCAGGCGGCGGCTTCTCGGTTAACGGCGCCTCGACGATTCACGGCACCGGAGTCACCTTCTACAACACCACCGGGCCGGCCGGCTTCGCGCCGTTTGCGATCAATGGCGCTTCGGGTTCGGACCTCACCGCGCCGACCAGCGGCACCTACAAGGGCATCCTGTTCTTTACCGATCGCAACATCACGTCGGACACGGCAGGCTACACGAACAACGGCGCGTCGACGATTACGACCGACGGCGTGTGGTATTTCCCGACCACCACGGTCGAGTTCAACGGCGCCTCGAGCGGCTCGGGCTACACCTCGATCATCGCATACAAGATCAACCTGAACGGCGCTTCGAATGAAAATATCGGTGCGAACTATACCTCGCTGGGCGGTGTCTCTCCGCTATCGTCGAGCACGCTCTATGAATGAGATGAGCATACCGGGCATATCGGACACCTCGCGCCGTGACGGTCTGTTGCGGCGTCGTCCGCGCGGCCAGAGCGCAGTCGAGTTCGCGATCATCGCGTCCACGGTACTCCTGTTCCTGCTGGCCGCGGTGGATATCGGACGGGTCTTCTATGTCGACGTGGCGCTCAACAACGCGGTCCGCGCCGGAGCCCAGTACGGATCACAGAGCCTCATCACCGCGGCGGATTCGGCCGGGATGGCGACCGCGGTCGAGAATGACGCGGTCAACATCGCGAGCCTGGGCACGCCGAGCGCGAGCCTCTGCACCTGCGAAACTCCGCTTCCGAGCAACAGCACCGCATGCCCGACGAACTACTGCACTAACAACGCGGGAGCGACTTACGTGACCGTTACGGCGACCGCGCCTTTTAAAACCGTCACCAAATACCCGGGCATCCCGGCCTCGACGACGCTCTCCGCCACGGCGGTGATGCAGGTTCAGCAATGACCTTGAGAATCGCTCCAAAAATCCTGCGCGCGTATGCTCGTGGACAGTCGATGACGGAATTCGCCGGCGTGGCGCTGCTGTTCCTGATTCTCAGCTTCGGCATCATGCAGGTGTCGGAACTGGTGTTCGCCTACAATACCGTTTGCGAGGCCGCGCGAGAGGGCACTCGCGCAGCAATCGTGCATGGAGAGGGAACAGGATCCGCGAACACCATCTCGGCCGACAAGAGCGCGATTCAAACCGCGGCGATGACCGCCGCGACCAACCTGGGCCTCAGCACCGCCGATGTCACCGTAACATTTCCTACCGACAACAAGATTCCCTCGGGGATCGATGCGAAGGTCGTCATCACGTACCCGTATCCATTCAAGCTGTTCTCGTTCATTTTGCCCAAGGGCGCGAATAACACCTTCACGTTAACCGGCACCTCACAGATGCCGGTGTCGCAGTAGTTCGTATCGAAATCTTTGCGAGGTCTTTCGCGCATGCCGCATGGCGGTTGCCGATCGTGTATTGTGATCGGCTATGGCTTTGGACTCGAAACCGCGCGTGTCGTTCATCTTTCCCGAGCAGTACCCGCAAGCCGCCGTCGCGCTGGGACGGGCGTTTATCAACGACCCGCCCCTGGTTGCGATTTTGCCCGACGTCACCGATCCCGCGGCGCGCGCCACGCGGTTGACCGGCCTGTTTCGCGCCGTGCTCTCGATTCAGCGCCGGATGGGACAACCGGTGTTCGGAATCCTCGACGACGGCAAGGTGGTCGGCGCCGCAGTCGTCGAGGGCGCGGGCTACACCTCGATGGCGACGTTTCTGGCCTTTGGATTGCCCAACGTGCCGCGAATCGTCTCTGCAGTGGGGTGGGGCGGATTGCGCCGCTCAGTTCAGCTCATGGACGTGCTCGCGCGCAATCATCCCCGCGAGCCGCATCTCTATCTGAATCTTCTGGGCGTCGATCCGGAATATCAGCGCAAGCACTGCGGACAGGCGCTGCTCGAGCATCTGCGCGTTATGGCCGCCGAGCGCACCGACGTAGCCGGCGTGTATCTCGAAACGGCTACCGA
>JBAPSR010000243.1:0-2716 GCA_049281755.1 Binataceae bacterium (SeqCode) | reverse complement strand
CTAACGCCGGCCGAGCTTCGCGTACAGCTCAGTCTCTGCCCGTGCGATCGGAGATTCTGATGCTTCACCGAGGAGCCGCTTGAACGTCGGCGATCCGGCGGCTTGCTCCGCGGCCCATCTTCTCGCGAAGGTGCCATCGCGAACCTCCGCGATCGCCTTGCGCATCAGCGCCTCCGCGTCGGCTCCGATGAACTGCGCGCCATGCGTGAGCTGTCCGAATTGGCTGGTGTGGGAATGCAACTTGAGCTGGTTCCAGATCCCCATCGAGGCCATCGCGCGGCCGATCTCGCCCAACTCGCCAGACGCGTAGAGCTCGAGCATCGCAACTTCGGAACTGACCCCGGCCTCGAGCAGCAGCTTGTACGCGCGCTCGAGCAGAAAGAGCATCGCACCCGCCCAGGTATGCTCGGAAAAAAGATCGACCATCGTTTCTTCTTCGAAGCTCGACTCGACCACGGCGCCGTGCGGCAGAAACGCGCCGATACCGTGGGCGATCGCAAGCGTGGTGGCAAGCGCGCGGCCGGAAGCGTCCTGTTTGATTCCAATTAGGACCGGAAATCCCTCGCCGCGCGCAGGCAGCTCGAGGACGCCCTGTCCGATCATCCGCGGCGCGACCAGGATCACGTCAACCTCGCGCGGCGGCACGATGAACTTGTACGTGATGTTGTAGCCGCTGGCGAAGACCAGAGTCTTGCCGTGCGCAAGATGAGGTTCGATCATCCGCCGATAGATGTCGGGCGCAATCTCGTCGGGCAGCAGCAGCATCACGACCTCCGCAAGCGCGGACGCTGCGTCCATCGCAAGCGCATCGAAGCCGTCGGTGCGCGCTTGCCGCCAACTATCGTCCTCCTGATTACCGACGATTACGCGATGACCGGCGCGGCGCAGATTGATTGCCTGCGAACGTCCCTGGTTTCCATAGCCGATGATCGCGATAGTTTTGCCGCTCAGAACCGCGGGGTCGGCATCGCTTGCCGCAAAGAACTTCGCCATTGCCTTCATCCTCCTATGAGTTACGCTATGAGTTACGCGCCTATCGGCCATCATGAATCCTTCGGCGACAAGGAGAAAGCGCCTGACGCCTTCATCGGGATGCTCGACGGACGCATCTTCGGTAAGGTCGTAGTCCGAGTCGCAGCCTAGCGATAGATTCCGCAACGGAGAAACACACATGAAGATTCCGCAATCGGTCCGCGAACTGACCGAAAAGGGACCGCTCGCTCATTTGACCACGCTCAATTCAACGGGTGGCCCGCAGGTCACCGTGGTCTGGGTTGGAATTGAAAACGATGAGTTCGTGATCGGGCACCTGGCGGTTCACCAGAAGATCAAGAACATCCGGCGTGATTCGCGCGTGGCGCTGTCTGTGCTGAGTGACAAAACGAACCCACAGGGATTGCGCGAATATCTGGTGGTCTACGGCGACGCTCGCGTGACCGAGGGCGGCGCTGTGGCGCTTCTGCAGCGTCTGGCGCCGATTTACCTGGGACCGAAAGGCGACTTCCCGCCGGCCGCCATGCGGAACATCCCCGGCTACATCACCCGAATCACACCGGCTCGATTCGCCGGGATCGGCCCGTGGGCCACGAAAGCTGCTGAGAAAGCGTGAACCGCTGAAATCATTTATCGCCGAGAGCCCAGGTCCTGATTAGATGATGCGCGATCGCGAGCGGCGGCGGCACGCGGACGCCATCCACCTGCTTGCCCTCGATCAGCTTGCGCGCGGCGCTGCGCTCGATCCATCGCACCTCGGCGAGCTCGGTCTCGTCCGCCTTGACGTCGCGGCTTTTGGCCTTCGCGAAACATCCGATCATCAGCGATGACGGAAACGGCCACGGCTGCGTCGCGTAGTAAGTCACCTCGCCCACTTTTAGCGACGCTTCTTCCATCAGCTCGCGCCGCACCGCTTCCTCGACCGTCTCGCCGGGTTCGACAAAGCCCGCCAGCGCGGAAAACATCCCGGGCGGAAACTGCTTGCCGCGTCCGACCAGGCACGCCTCGCCGTCGGTTGCGAGCATGATGACGACAGGATCGACGCGTGGAAAATGTTCGGCGTTGCAGTTGCCGCACAGCCTGCGGTATCCCGCGTCCATCAGCCTGGTCGGATTGCCGCAGCGGGGGCAGAAGCCATGGCGCTGATGCCAATCGATCATGGCCTTCGCCTGAGCGATGATCGCGGCGTGCTCGAGCGAGACCGTCGCCGCGGCGGCGCGTGCGTCCCGGAAATAGCCTAACCCGGCGAGCGGTCCCGTGTTTGCGGGATCGCCGGCTTCCGATATGTCGAGCGCAAACACCGCGCGGTCACCGTCGAGGCCGAGAAAGATACAGATTGCTCCGGCGCTCGCGAGCGAATCGACAACTTCGGGATGCAACAACCCAAGTTCGATCGGGCCGTCGGAAATTTTCGCTTCGAGCAGAAAAGGCTCGAGGCGCCACATCGGCAGAACCAGCGACGACGGGTCGCGGCGTTTCGACTCGATCCAGTTTTGATCGGTGCGCTTTTCACTCGCGCGATTAAGCGGACTACCGGAAAAGGGAATCATTGCGCCTCTCCATCAAAGGCCTCATGAAACGAGACCGATGCGTCCCGCCAAATTAACCCGATCGCCCGGCAAATTACACCTGCAAGCTGAATCGCTGTTTAGCTGCCGGTTGGGTGGGAGGCGCCGCCGTCTAGCGTTAGGATTGCGCCGGTGGTGAAGCTCGCGGCGTCGCT
>JBAPSR010000242.1:0-3077 GCA_049281755.1 Binataceae bacterium (SeqCode) | reverse complement strand
GGCGCTTCTCTATGCCCTCGACAGCGCGCACGTGATTCCGGCAGAGTACCTCGCAAATCGGAACGCGCTCATCGCCTGCTGCTTCGGTTTCTTCAGCCTCCTGACCTTTGTCCGATGGAGAGAACATCGACGGCAATGGGATCTGTGGCTGAGCCTCTTCCTGCTTGCGCTGGCTCTGTCGGCCAGTGAGGAGGGAGTCGCGACCGCGGCCTACCTGTTCGCATACGCGCTGATTCTCGAACGCGGAACGTTGTGGACAAAAATCCGCTCGCTCTTGCCGCATACCGCGGTGTTCGGCGCGTGGGCGATTGTCTATCGTCTCGGCAACTTCGGCTCCCACGGTTCCGGGTATTATATCGACCCTCTGCGCGACCCGCTCGGCTTCGCCGCGGCATCATGGCGGCACGTGACATTTCTGCTCATGGGGCAATGGACGCCGATTCCTGCGGAGATGAGCCAGATTTCGGCGCCGGGCACGCCGGCGGCGTTGCACATGCTGATCTTCGGCGTGATCGTCGTCGCGATCCTGGCGGCTCTGTTCATCCCGCTTGCGATACGCGATCGGATGACAGGCTTCTGGTGCGTGGGCGTGCTGCTGTCGCTGGTGCCGATCGCGGCCGTCGGCCCCGAGAATCGCTTGTTGAGTTTCGTGGGTCTGGGTTCGATGGGTTTGCTCGCGCAATTGACGCAAGCAGCCTTCTCGCGCATTTCCGGCGTGCCCGCGTCCCGGATTTGGAAAAGATTCGCACAAGCGGCCGTGGTCGTCCTGCTGCCGCTTCATCTGCTCGCGGCGCCGCCGCTCGGAATCATGCGAATGAAGTACCAGGATGCGGTGAGCGCGCGGATGCTGCGTGCGATCGCGAGCGTACCGAACGACCCGGCCATCGCATCACAAACTCTGGTGCTGGTGAATCCGCCCGAGCACATCTATCTCGTTACCGCGATACCGACCGTGAAGCAGCTCGATAACTTGCCGGCACCGCGGCGGATCAGGGCGCTCTCGGCGGGATCCGCGCTGGAAATCACGCGCGTCGGTGCGCGGTCGCTTCGCGTGCGCTTTCCGACCGGGTTCTTCCCGTCAGTGTTCAGCCGCTTTATACGCAGTCCGAACGATCTCTTTTCGATTGGGCAGCAGGTCGATCTGCCGGGGCTCACAGTTGTGGTCGAGGCGCTTGATGCGCAAGGCGATCCCGAGCAGGTGCTGTACGAGTTCTCGGTACCGCTCGAGGATTCTTCGCTGCGCTGGATGCGCTGGCACGACGGCGTGTACGTCCCCTGGAGCCCGCCCGCGATCGGACAGACAGTGACGCTCGCGCCTGAGCGTGGAATCTATTGAGCCTCGCGATGCCCACAGCTTCGATCGCGAAGGCCGTTGCGGACGGGGGCGTCGCAAAGCGTAGCAAGGCATTCGCGCTGCTGATGCTCTCGCGCCCGTGGCAGTGGATCAAAAACGGCCTGGTGCTGGCAGCCTTGGTTTTCAGCCATCGGCTTTTCATTCTGCATGACACGATTCTGGCCGTGGTCGCGTTGGTGGCATTTTGCGCGCTTTCGAGCCTCGCCTATGTGCTGAACGATATTTCCGATCGCGAAGCCGATCGCCTCAACCCGGAAAAGCGCGATCGGCCGCTGGCGCACGGAGACTTAAGCGTCGCCGAGGCGGCCGGTTTCGCCGTCGTACTCGGCGCGATCGCGCTGCTGCTGAGTCTCGCTCTCGGACTCGATTTCACCGGGATCGCCGTACTCTACCTCGCGCTTCAGTTCGGCTATTCGCTATGGGCGAAGCAGTACGTCGTGCTCGACGTGATCGCGGTGGCGATTGGCTTCGTTTTGCGCGCGTTCGCGGGCGGCGTCGCGATCGATGCGCAAGTATCGCCGTGGCTCGCGTTCATCACCTTCGAGCTGGCGATGCTGCTGGTGCTGGGCCGGCGCCGGCACGAGCTGGTAGTCCTCGGCGACGGAGCCGCGGCGCATCGCGGAGCGCTATCGCAATACAGCATCCGGCTCGTCGACCAGATGATCGCGATCGTCGCGGGCGCGACTCTGGTCAGCTACATGATTTACACCGCGTCGGCGGAGGTCGAAGCCAAGCTCGGAACGCATCGCCTCGCCCTGACGGTGCCGTTCGTCGCCTTCGGAATTCTCCGCTACCTGTACCTGATCGACGAACGCGACGAAGGCGGCGACCCGGCCCGCCTATTGGTGCGCGATCGGCCGCTGTTGCTAGCAGTCCTGCTCTGGATCGCGACCGATATTGTCCTGCTCTATTTCTAGCCAAGAGTGAAATGGCGACTCAATGCGTCGTGGCGGCCGGCTTCGCGCCGAATGAGAAGGCGCGGGCGCCATCCGGCGCTCGCGCCTCCTGACTCGTATCGTTCGCTCACCGATCGCAGTTCATCTGCTCGGCGAACGCTGTTTAGCAGCCGGTCGGATCAAAGGGAAAGTCGAAAGTACCGACGTGATTGTCGAAGCTTCCGCAATGAATGAACTCGTAAGTCCCGGAAATGTTGTTGCCCGCATTGGTCAAGGTGCCAATCAGCTTTACCCGGCATTTTCCACCCGCGAGTCCCGTCGCAACAAATCCTGTGGCACTCGCCTTCCCGGACAAGGTGCCCTGAGCAAAGTCGAGGTTATCCCACGCAAAGCTGTAGAAACTGCCCTTCTTGCCGCCCTTGATCGTCTTCTGCTTCTGAATAATTCCAATCCAGCCGGCACCGGCTCCGACGCTCTGGTCCTCCAGGCTGCCGTCGATGCTGGTACCGTCCCAGCATCCGCCTACGGCTATCGGGGGAGCCTTCGCGTCGGGTTGAATTGCGAAATTCCCCGCAGCATTGCCATGCGAACCTGATCCGTCCTGCACGTTCGCGTCTTGCGCGCGCGCCGAACCTACGATTAGCCCCGCGATTAAAACAAGCGTAGTCGCGCTGACGCCGAGCGCCGAAAAGAGCTTGGTCATCGACCGTTCCTCCCTGAAACAATAAAGATTTACGAGAGGTAATATCCTGAGAGGAAGATTTATGTCAAATGACCAGATAAAATTTATTAAAACAATCTGTAACCAAACTAGACGGCAGAAAATG